>NZ_JBFBAA010000012.1:0-271990 GCF_040682035.1 Actinoplanes sp. NPDC051470 | reverse complement strand
CCAAAGGAATCGCGAGGCAAAACAAAACCTCGCCATAAATTGGCACTGGCTTATCAAGCACCCTGTTGAGTTCTCAAAGAACAACCACACACCAAGTTATCAGCCTCATTTAAAGGCTAGATCCTCGGGGTGACCTCCAGGACGGCCGCTGCAGTGGTTTTACCCTCCGCGGCTCGCCCGTTTCCCTGGTGGCAGAGAGAACATTACATGGGGTTTCCCGGGGCTCCAAATCGGGGGGCTGCGACCGCGGTCACAGGCCCCCGACCTGGGAAAACGCGTTTCAGGAGGGCAGAACCTCGACGCCGGCAAACGTTCGCTTGCCCTTCCGCAACACCAGGTAGCGCCCATGCAACAGAGCGGAAGCGGGAACGAGAGCCTCGGCGTCGGTAACGCGCTCGTTGTTCACGTATGCCCCACCTTCGGCCACCGTCCGCCGCGCCTCTCCCCCACTCTTCGCGAGGCCGGCGAGCTGCAGAAGCTGGCCGACGGCCAGCGACGACGCCGGCACCGACACCAGACCGGCCTCGGACAACGCGGCACGCAGGGTCGAGGAAGACAGATCCGCCAGAGCACCACGCCCGAACAGCGCCTGCGACGCCGCCACGGCCTGATCGGCCTCAGCAACGCCGTGGACCAGCGACGTCAGCTCGTACGCCAAAGCCTTCTGAGCGGAGCGAAGCTGAGGTTTGGCGACCGCCTCCTCCTCCAGCGCTTCGAGCGAGGCGCGGGACTGGAACGAGAAGTAGCGGAGGTAGTTCGAGATGTCCTTGTCGTCGGCGTTGATCCAGAACTGGTAGAACGCGTACGCCGAGGTCATCGCCGGGTCGAGCCAGACCGAACCGCCCTCGCTCTTGCCGAACTTCGTGCCGTCCGCCTTGAGCACGAGCGGTGTCGTGAACGCGTGCACCGGCCCGGCGCCCCGGCGGCGGACAAAGTCGACCCCCGCCGTGATGTTGCCCCACTGGTCGGACCCGCCGAACTGGAGCCCGCACCCATGCCGCTGATGGAGCTCGTAGAAGTCGTTGGCCTGGAGCAGCTGGTAGCTGAACTCGGTGAAGCTGATGCCGCTCTCCAGCCGGTTGCGCACCACGTCGCGGGCCAGCATCTTGTTGACCGGGAAGTGCTTGCCGACGTCGCGCAGGAACTCGATCACCGAGGTCGGCCCGGTCCAGTCCAGGTTGTTGACCAGGGTCGCGGCATTCTCACCCTGGTACGACAGGAAGGGCGCGAGCTGGTCGCGGATCCGCTGCACCCACTCGGCCACGACCTCGGGCGGGTTGAGCGTGCGCTCGCTCGACTCCCGCGGGTCGCCGATCTGACCGGTGGCCCCGCCGACCAGCAGCAACGGGCGGTGGCCGGCCTGCTGGAGACGGCGGGCGGTGAGCACCTGCATGAGGTGCCCGACGTGCAGCGAGGCGGCGGTCGGGTCGAAGCCGACATAGAACGTCAGCTGCCCGTCGTCGAGCGCCGGCCGGAGCGTCTCCGGGTCGGTCGAGTCTTGGATCAGGCCACGCCACTGCAGGTCGTCTACGAAAGTCACCGGGGAATTGTCGCGCACGGCCAGGTGCGGATCACATCGGGTTTCGCCATGCTGAGGCGATGAGTCGCCTCGTCAACCCCGCGCCGCCGTACGAGATCAGCAAGAAGAAGGCGGTCGCCCGCCTGGCCGAGGCGCAGCAGCGTCTCCTCCGGTTGCGGCTGACCCTGGGCGGTCAGCTCAACACCCCGATCGGACCGCCGCTGACCTGCGTCTTCGAGGGCTGGGACGCGTCCGGGAAGGGTGGCGCGATCAAGCGGCTGGTAACGCCGCTCGACCCGCGGTTCGTCCGGGTGTCCCAGTTCGCCGCCCCGACCTACGACGAGAAGCGGCACCACTTCCTGTGGCGGTTCTGGCCCAAGCTGCCGGGCTGGGGCGGGATGGCCGTGTTCGACCGGTCCTGGTACGGCCGGGTGCTGGTCGAGCGGGTCGAGGGCTTCGCGACGAAGGAGCAGTGGTCCCGCGCGTACAACGAGATCGTGGAATTTGAACGGACCCTGGTCGCCGAGGGCATGATCATCGTCAAGTTCTGGATGCACGTGTCGCCGGAGGAGCAGCTACGGCGCTTCGAGGAGCGTTCGAACGACCCGCTCAAGCAGTGGAAGCTGACCGACGAGGACTGGCGGAACCGGCAGAAGCGCGAGACCTACGAGATCGCGATCAACGAGATGCTCGAGCGCACCGACCCGACCTGGGCGCCGTGGCATGTGATCGCCGGCGACGACAAGCACTACGCCCGGTTCGCGGTGGTCGAGAAGGTCTGCGAGGCGATCGAGGCCCGGCTAAAGACCGAGGACCTTCCGGATTGATTCCTGTACGTCGTCAGCCGGCGGCCGCGCGTCGATGTTGAGGACCGGCTCCTTGCGCCCGAACAGCTCCAGCACCGGCCGGGTCTGCTCGTGGTAGTCGCGGAGCCGGGCGTCGAGCGCCTCGGGCGTGTCGTCCGGCCGGGTGACCAGCTCGTGGCCGCAGATGTCGCAGCGACCCTCCTCGGACGGGCGGTCGGCGATCAGGTTGTAGTCCATGCCGCAGTTCGGGCAGAGCCGGCGGCTGAGCACCCGGCGGCGCACCTCGTCGTCCGGGATCTCCAGGTGGATGACGGCGTCGATGTCGTACGACTCCATGAAGAACTCGGCCTGCCGGGCGTTGCGCGGGAACCCGTCGATGACGAAGCCGTAGTTCCAGTCGTGCTGGTCGAGGCGCCAGCGGACCACCTCTTGCACCTGGTCGTCGCCGACCAGCTCGCCGGCGTTCATGGTCCGCTTGACCTGGGCGCCGAGCTTGGTGTGGTTCTGCACGTGCCAGCGGAACAGGTCGCCGACGCTGAGGTGCACCATCTCGTACGCGGCACACAGCATCTTGCTCTGGGTGCCCTTGCCGCTGCCCTGCACACCCATGATCACGTACTTACGCATCGACAGATCCCATCCGCAGGGGTCCCGGTGCCACGCGGCCGCCGATCGTGGTGGGGTCGACGCTCCAAGCAGCGGCGACCCTGAGCACGTCTTGCTCGGCGACCAGCACGGTGGTGTCGTCGTTCATGGTGCCGGGTAGCCCGGCGTCACGCTCGGCGGGGTCAGGGTCGCCGTGCCACGAGGTGATCTCCCCGGTCTGCCCGACGTACCCGAACGCCCTGATCAGTTGACCGTGGGCGGCGCGCTGCCAGCGGTGCGACTCGGTGACCCGATGCGTCGCGAAGAACTGCACCTCGGTATCGAGTTCCTTGGACAGCGCCGGCAGGTCGGGGGTGGCGACCAGGAACCGGCGGCCGACGGCCAGCGCCCAGCCGTCGATCGGCGGGGTGACCGCCACCCGGTTGTCGGTCAGGTGGGCCAGGTCGATGCCGTCGCGCCAGCGGATCTCCCCCAGGTCACGCAGGCCCAGCGCGGCGATGATCGATGAAGGGTCACCATCGCGTACGGCGATCCATGCCTGTTTGCCACCGAATCCGACCATCACGTCCGCTTGTTCCATACGACAAAACTAACCCAGTGCTCTCGTGATCATGCCCAGCCGTAGTCGCGGCGCAGTTCGACGGCCACCTGATCGAAGCGCGGCTGGTCGAGCACGGCGCCCTCGCGGCGGATCCCGTCCTCGTCGACCTCGAGCACCCGGTCGAGCCGGACCCAGCTCGGCCGGTTCTCGCGGTCCCACGACCCCGGGCCGAGCCCGAACCAGTTGCGCTGGCCGTCGCGCTCACTCTGCGAGGAGAGCATCAGGCCCAGGAGGGTACGGCCGTCACGGCCGACCACGAGCACCGGCCGGTCCTTGCCCTGCCGCGGGTCGTCCTCGTACTTGACCCAGGTCCAGACGATCTCGCCGGGATCGGCGTCGCCGTCCAGGTTCGGGGCGTACTCGACCCGCCGGCCGCGGTCCGCCGTCGGGACGTGCCTGGGCGCGGACTTGCGCGCCGGTGCGAGCTTCTCGGCGACGCGCCTGGCGATGCCGCTGATGTTGATGGCCACGGAGGCACTCTACGGTTGACGGATGCATCCCGACATCGACGCGTGGCAGCCCTGGCATCCGGCGACTTGACCGCCTCTCCGCCCTTATTGCGCGGGGAGGACTCTGCGGTCCTGCGCGGGGTTGACTAAGTGGGTGCGGTGGGTACGCGGCCTAGCCTTGTGGTTCGGCATGTCGGGCGGTGCGGGTTTGAAAGGGTGACCAATTACGCACGTGGAGCGGAGCGACCCTCGGCGGGAGCGACGGTCTGTGCCACCCACCCAGCTACGACATGCTCTTGATCTTGGGTATTTACAGCTCGGCGCTGTGCTGGAGGCCCAACTTGGCGTAGATGTCGCGCGGGGGCATGGCCTGGGCTCGGTTGGCGAGGTCTTCCAGGTAGATCCAGGTGGCCGTGCCGTAGACGGCGCGCTCCTGGCGGACGAAGGGCGCCACCGCGGCCCACACCTGGCGGATCGCGGTGCCGTTGCCGCCGATCACCAGCTCGGGGTCGACGACCCGGTGGGCGACCAGCTTGCCGAGGTCGTCGTAGCGGCCGGCCACCATGCGGACCTGGCTGCGCACCTCGGGCGGCAGGTCGCGGAACGGCAGCGGCGGATCGAACTCCTTGGCCAGCACGTCCAGCACGTATTCGCGGGCGGCGAAGAACTCCTCGCCGCGGAACTGGTCGAACATCTGCAGCACGACGGGCAGGGCGTAGCCGGCGGCGGACGTGCGCATCTGCCGGATGGCGAGCAGGGCGGTGACGCTCAGGGCGACGACCGCGACGACGACGGCGAACAGGTCTAAGACGGCATCCGTGTCCACGTCCTACACGCTAGGTGACAGTGGCAACGGATGTCCCTAGTGGAGGGCGAGAGATGTGTCCGGGTCGAAGAATCGCAACGCGGACGGCGGGAACGTCAGGCCGACGGACGACCCGGTGAAGCCGGACGCGGTCTGGACCTTGAGCTCGCCGCCGGCCCACCGGACGGTCAGCAGGGTGGTCGCCCCGGTGGGCTCGGCCACCTCGACCTCGCCCGGAATGTCCCCGTCGACACCGACATTCTCGGCGCGGATGCCGACCAGCACCTTCCGGTCCTCCCAGCCGTCCGGGGCGCCGTCGAACGCGACGTCGTCGACGACGAGGCGGCCTTCGCGGACCAGAGCCGGGAAGAAGTTCATCGGCGGCGCGCCGAGGAAACCGCCGACGAACTGCTCGGCCGGCTCGGCGTACACCTGCATCGGCGTACCCAGCTGGGCGATCGTTCCGTCGCGCATCACCGCGACCCGATCGCCGAGCGACATCGCCTCGGCCTGGTCGTGCGTGACGTACAGGGTGGTCGTACCCAGCCGCCCGACGATCTTCTTGAGCTCGGCCCGGAACTGCATGCGCAGAAGGGCGTCCAGGTTGGACAGCGGCTCGTCCATCAGCAGCACATCGGCGTCCACCACGATGGCCCGGGCCACGGCCACCCGCTGCCGCTGGCCACCGGAGAGCTGGGCCGGATAGCGATCGAGGTAGTCGCCGAGATCCAGCAGCTCCGCCGCCCGCTGGACCCGAGAAGACCACTCGGCCGGCGGGACCTTGCGCATGGTCAGGCCGAAACCGATGTTCTGCCGGACCTTGAGGTGCGGGAAGATCGCGTACGACTGGAACACCATCGACAGCCCGCGCTCCCGGGCCGGCAGGGCGGTGACGTCCCGCCCGCCGATGGTGACCGTCCCCGAGTCGGGGGTCTCCAGGCCGGCGACCATCCGCAGCAGCGTCGTCTTGCCGCAGCCGCTGGGGCCGACCAGCACCAGGAACTCGCCGTCCTCGACCGAGAGCGAGATGTTGTCGGTGGCCCGCCGGTGGCCCGACGGGTAGGTCTTCACCAGGTTGCTGACGGTCACGTTCATCGGAGCGTCGTCCCCCACATGTTGAGCAGATAGCGCCGCACGATCAGGATGAAGATCAGCGCCGGCAGCACCAGCGCCAGCCCGCCGGCGAACCGGAAGGCCAGCGGCGAGTCGGCCAGCGTGGCCAGCAGCTGAGCGGGCAGCGTGCGGCGGCCGAGGGTCAGGATGCTGGCGCCGAGCACCTCGTTCCAGGACAGCACGAAGGTGAACAGGGCCGAGGCGGCGATCCCGGGCAGCGCCTGCGGCAGCACCACCCGGACGAACGCGGCCAGCGGGGTCGCCCCGAAGATCATCGCCGCTTCCTCCTGCTCGTGCGAGACGCCCAGGAAGATGGCCGAGGTGATCAGGATCGTGGTGGGCAGGGCGAGCGCGGTGTGCAGCAGGGTCACGCCGTACGACGTGTCGTAGAGCCCGAGGTCGAGGAACGTGCGGCCGAGCGGGACGGACAGCACCACGATCGGCAGGGCCCGGGTGAGCAGCAGGCCGAGCTGGTAGACGTCCTTGCCGCGGAAGGCGTAACGGGCCAGCGCGTACCCGGCGGGCAACCCGATCGCGAGCGCCAGCACGACCGTGCTCAGCCCGATCGTGACCGAGTTGATCAGGCCGCCGACGATGCCGGTGGAGCGCAGGAACGTACCCATCGTCTCGCCCGACAACGAGGTCGGGAGCAGCGGCAGCGGGAACTGGTTGAGCGCCTCGCGGCTGGTGAACGCGGCCAGCGCGATGAGGTAGATCGGCACGGCCATGAAGAGCGAGACGAGTACGCACAGAAGCTGGACCACCCAGCGCTTACCGAGCACCGCGCATCACCCTCAGGTATCCGATCGACGCCACGATCGACAGCATCAGCACGACCAGCGCGATCGCGGTGGCCACGTTGGGGTTCTGCAGCGTGTAGTACCACTGGTAGGTCTCGCCGACCAGCAGCGGGAAGCTGCGCCCGGTCAGCGCCTGGGCCACCGCGAACGCCTCCAGGGCCAGGATCGTCCGCAGGATCAGCGCCACCTGCAGGCTGGGCCGCAACTGGGGCAGGATCACGTGGCGGACCCGCTGCCAGTAGGTCGCGCCGAGCACCGCGGCCGCCTCGTCGTAGTCGCGCGGCACGTTCTGCAGCCCGGCCACCACGATCACGAAGACCAGCGAGGTGGCCCGCCACAGCTCGGCGATCAGCACGGCGAGGAACATCGTCCCCGGGTTCTCCACCGACAGCCACGCGTACGAGTCGATCCCCAGATGATCGAGCACCGAGTTGAGGTAGCCCCGATCGGTGAAGATGGACAGCCACACCAGCCCGGCGGCCAGGTCGCTGATCGCCAGCGGCACCACCCAGAGGTAGAAGTGCAGCCCGGCCAGCCGGGGCTTCTCCCGCAGGAGCAGCGCCATGGTGATGGCCAGCACGAACTGGAGCGGGATGAGCACCACGATGAGCAGGGCGGTGTTGCGGGCGGCCTCCCAGAAGTACGGGTCGTCGACCATCCGGCTGAACGAATCGGGCTCGGAGAACGCCTGCAGCACACCGCTGACCAGCGGCCACGCGAACAGCGCGGCCATGAACAGGATCGACGGCAGGATCAGCCAGAGCTTCTTCATCCGGCCTTGCACTCCGCGCCGGCCGGGTCGGGCTGCCAGCACGGGATCTTCAGCTCGGCCAGGATCTTGTTCAGCTCGGTGGCCTGCGCGTCGAGGACCTGCCGGACCGGCTTGCCGTCCAGGCAGATCTCCTTGAAGCAGTTCTTGAAGATCTGGCCGACCTCACCGTCCCGCGCGCCGAGCCCGACCGGGGGCAGCGACAGAATCGCGTTCGGCGCCTCCCGCTGGCCCTTGATCGCTTTCTGCGCGAGCCCGACCGCGCCGGGCAGGTCGGCCGGGACCGGCGCGTTGGTGACCGGGAAGAACGCGTTCTGCTTGAGCACCTCGAGCTGCACATCCGGCGTGGTCAGCGCGGTGATCACCTGCTTGGCCTTGGCCACGTCGGGCGCGCCCTGCGGGATGCCGAGACCGGCCAGCACCAGCATGTAGCCCAGCCCCTTGGGCCCGCTCGGCGCCGGCACCATCAGCCAATCATCCGGCTTGTCACCGGGCGCCCCGACCAGCCGGGCCACGTGGTCGAAACCGACCAGCACCTCGCCCCGCTGCAACGGCTCCTGCAGGTTGTCGTAGTTGGTGGAGCCCCGCGCGGTCTGCGCCCACAGCTCCTTCATGTACTCCCACGCGGTGACCGCCTCGGCGCTGCGGAACGTGGTGATCTGCCCGCCGGTGAAGCTCGGCAGCAGGAAGCCCTGGAAGAACCGGTGGTAGAGGCCCTTCACGCCGGCCGGGATGCCGAGGATCGGCTTGCCGCCGTTGCCCGCCCGGCCCTTGGTCGCCCAGTCGAGCAGCTGGTCGTAGGTCAGCTTCTGCACGTCGGCGCCGGACGGCAGCCACTCGAGCGCCTTCTTGTTCACCGCCAGCACATAGCTGGCCTGCATCCACGGGATGTACTTGGTGGTGCCGCCGCCCAGCTTGGCCAGGTCGGTGAGCTCCTGGGGGAAGCCCCGGTCGCCCAGCGTGCCGAGCAGGTCGTCGAGGTCGGTCAGCCGGTCGGAGTGCGGCGCCAGGTCGCCGTGCAGCGCGCCGGCCACGCTGATCTGCACCTTCTTGGCCGCCACCTGGGTGGTCAGGGTGGAGGCGAAGATGCCGGTCTCGACCTGGTTGAAGGCCACCGGCACCGGGGCCTTCTTGAGGATCTGCTCGAAGCGCTGCTTCTCCTCGACCGGGCTGAACTGGTTGGACATCAGGGTTATGCCGCCGGAACCCGTGGTCCCGGTGGTCGAAACGCCGCCGCAGGCGCTCAGCACGGGAGTGGCGGCCAGGGCGGTCAGCAGAGCGCGGCGCGAAATCGTCATCGCCGATCCCCTTCGTCGTGACGGTTGGGGATCAATCTATGGGCGTCACTGCGGTTTGTCAGCTTGTGAGCTTCGTACCAAGATCAAAGCCAAGAGATGGATATGCCCGCGTCCGTCGTGGTCCAGACCGTTTGCTCCCGCGGGCTCCAGGTCCGTGCGAGGTCACCCTTCAAAGCAACAACCAGCTCACAGCCCTTAGATCAGCCTGCGGGGAGCCTTAAGGACTCCTGTGCCGTCGCGCCGCGGCCGCGGGGTCCGCGAATAGTGGCGCCGTGTCCACCTCACGCGTCCCCCACCTGCTGATCGCCGGCGCCACCGCCGTCGTGATCGGCTCCGGCTTCACGTTCGCCGGCCTCCAGCGCCACGCCGGCGACACCCAGGCCACCAACTCGGCCCAGCTCGCCCCCGCCCCACCCGCTCTTCCTGAGGACGACCCGTCGTCGGCCGCCCCGCCGCCGACCACCGCGCCCACCACCGCGCCGACCACCTCGCCGGCCTCGAAGCCGCCGGCCGCCGAACCCCGACCGGTCGTCCCGCCGAAGAAGCCCTCCCCGAAGGCGAAGGCGACGTCGTCGAAGCCGAAGCGCAAGGCCCCGACGGTGAACGTGCCGCCGACCGGCGACGCCGTCCTGGACGCGGTCCTGGCCCACATCAACGCCGCCCGGGCCGACGAGGGCCGCGGCGCCCTGACCCTGGACGCCACCCTGTCCAAGGCCTCCGAGCTGCACAACGAGGCCATGCTCAGCAACGGCTGCGGCCTGAGCCACCGCTGCTCAGGCGAGGCCGACCTGGGCCCGCGCTTCAACAACCAGAGCGTCCAGTTCCGCACGGCCGGCGAGAACATCGGCTTCCGCTCCAGCGGCGCGAGCCGGTCCGCGATCATCGAGGCCGCCAACCGCATCACCGACAGCATGCTGGCCGAGACCCCGCCCAACGACGGCCACCGCAAGAACCTCCTGAACGGCGACTTCAAGCGCATCGGCCTGGCCGTGACCCGCGACGACGGCCTGGTCTGGTTCACGCAGGACTTCGTCGGCTGACTGCGACGGCCCGCGCCGTTCCCGAGCGCGGCCCGGCTGTTACCGAGCGCAGCGCCGCCGTCCCCGGGCGCGGCGTCGCGGAGCCGGAAATCGAAGTTGACATCTCGCGCGCGCCGCCACCTCCCCCGCCCATCACTGGGTGGGCGTCACCGTAGCGCTCGAAATCGACGTTCTGGAGAACTGTCCACAGGGCGCCCGCACGGCGAGTACTACATGCGCCGGGTGCGTGGGCGGGGCAAGGTGAGGGCATGAGAGCACTCCTCACCTCGTCCGGGGTATCGAACGACAGCATTCGTGACGCGCTGGTCGGGCTGCTGGGCAAACCGATCGAAGAGGCCGGCGCGCTCATTGTTCTGACTGGCATCTATCCCTTTCCCGGCGGGCCGGCCATGGCCTGGAAGGCGATTGCCGGTGAAGGGGCGGCGTCGCTGGCGGGGCTGGGGTGGAAATCGCTGGGGATTCTGGAACTGACGGTGTTGCCCCACATTGATGAAGCGGCCTGGGTGCCGGCGGTCCGGGAAGCCGACGCGCTGCTGGTCTGGGGCGGTGATCCGCTGTTTCTGGCTGAGTGGATGCGGCGGTCGGGGTTGGGCGGGCTGCTGCACGCGCTGCGGGACGAGGCGGTATATGTGGGGGTCAGCGCGGGGGCCATCGCGGCCACGTCCACGTTTGTCGAGACCTATGTTGAACCGCCTCGGGGGAACGGTGGGCCGCTCGAGTCGGAGAACGTCGTGTTCGGTACGCCGGACGGGGACGTCGACCGGATTCTGGTCACGGGGCAGGGGGCGGGGCTCGTGGACTTCGCGGTGATTCCCCATCTGGACCACGAGCACCACCCGGACGCCTCCCTGGCCAACGCGGAGAAGTGGGCGGCCCGGATTCCGGCTCCGACCTATGCGATCGATGACCAGACCGCCATCTGCGTGGTCGACGGGGTGGCCCGGGTCGTCTCCGAGGGGAACTGGAAGCTGTTTCAGCCCTGAACTACACCGTGGCGAGGCTCGGCGTGATGAAGACGTGCTCGGCCGGGCCGCGGGCGGTGACCATCTGCCACGCGGTGTCGGCCATGGCGTCGGGGTCGAGCGTCTCCAGGGCGTCGCCGCCGGGCCGGGAGCTGAACATCTGGTGGATCTCGCCCCGGGCGACCAGGCCGCCGATCGTCAGCGTGCCCACGAAGACGCCGTCGGCGGCCACCGAGTCGTGCAGCGTCAGGCCGTACATGCGCATGGCCGCCGAGGCGGGGGCCAGGCTGCCCAGCATGGGCATGGGGCGCAGGCCGCTCAAGCCGGTCGACAGCAGGATCGCTCCGGCGCCGCGGTCGAGCATGGCCGGCAGGTGGCGGCGACACCTGGGCTTCGTGCTGGACGGGCTGCGGGCGCCCGCCGCGCATCCACTGCCCGCCCCGGCCCTGACCGAGGCGGAAGCGGTGCGGCTGATCAGCGGCGGCTGCTGAGGCCGGGTTGACAACCCGGCCACGCCGCAGCCCTGGCCGGTTCGGAAACCGGCCTAGGAGGAGCGCAGCAGGTCGCGGAACAGGCGCGCCACCCGGCCCATGGCGGCTTCCGCGGCGGGCTGGACCACGGCCGGCACCCTCGATTCGGTCAGGGCCACGATCGCGTACGCCGAGCCGTCCGCGTGTTCGACCACCCCCATCTCGTGCCGCATGGTCAGCAGCGTGCCGGTCTTGGAGGACCAGCGGGACGCGTCCGAGGCGAGATCGGGCGCCAGCCGCTGCCGGTGCACGTTGAACGACATCAGCTCGCGCACCCGCGAGGCGGCGAAGTCGCTGATCTTCGACGGCCGCCAAATTGCCGACAGCAGGTCGGTGAACGCCCGCGCCGACGCCGCGTTGGCCCGGCTCACGTCCAGTTGCGGCACCGGATGACCCTGCCCGGCCGTGCCCGCGCCGATCGCCAATTCGTGGGCGAGGTGGGCGTGGCCGGCGGGCAGGTGTTCGGCCGGCGTGTCCATCAGGTCGAGCGTGCGGTGCCGGACCGCGATCCCGTCCACGCCGAGCCGCCTCAGCTCGTCGGCGACCACCGCGGGCGGCGTCAGCGCGAACAACGCGTCGGCGGCCACGCTGTCGCTCAGGGCCACGCTCAGGTAGAGCAGATCCTCGACCGCGATCGTGGCCGGATGGCGGAACCGCATCAGCCCGGGCGGGCCCGGCGCCGCCACCGGGTCGGGCGGCACGGTCACCGGCGCCGCGAGATCGAGCTCGCCGCGTTCACCCAGCGACAGCACGGCCACCGCCAGCGGCACCTTGATCAGGGACGCCGCCGGGAACACCGCGTCCGGCTCGAGCCCCAGCTCCTCGCCGGAATCCAGGTCACGCACCAGGAAACCGCCGCGCAGGCCGGCGTCGTCCAAGACCTCTCGGGCCTCCCGGAAGACCCGTGCCGTGCTCACGACGGAACCCCCAACGCACGTCCCACCGGACCCCGAAGCAACCGCCGGACGCGGTCCAGTGTCGCGCGCGGCCCGGCGATCGCATCGTAGCCACGGGCCAGCGTCAGCTCCCCGATCGGACCCCATCGCAACCCCAGGTCGGTGGCCTGCGCGGCCGAGCACAGCAGCAGGTCCTCGGTGGACAGCACCTCCGCGGCCGCCGACACCAGCGAGGTGGCCAGCACGATCTGGGCCGGGCGCAGGCCGACGCTCGCGCCGAGGCGGGTCAGGCGGTCCCGGACGTGCGGGACGTCGTCCTCGGGCTGGATCCAGATCGTGCGGAACCCCGTACCCGCCCGATGCTTGAGGTTCTCGACGTGGGTGACCGGCTCACGCATCGCGGCCAGGCCCAGCGGCACCGACCAGGTCGCCACGTCGGGCGGGACCGGCGCGATGGCGGCGCCCTCCCCCGGCGCGGCCGTCGACAGCTCCAGGTGGAGGCCCTGCTCGCGGGCCTCGGCGGCGAGCAGGGCCAGCTCCCGCGGCGGGCAGATGGCCGGCACGGCCAGACGGAACGGGCGCCGCCGGGCCCGCTCGGCGTCGTGCTCCAGGGCGTCGGCCAGGTCGGCCAGGCGACGCGCCGCGGGCAGCAGGTCGGCGCCGAACTCGGTCAGTGTCAGCACCCGGCTGGTGCGGTCGAGCAGGTCGCCGCCCAGGTGCGACTCCAGCGCGGCGACGCGGCGGCTGGCCACCGACTGCGGCACGCGGATGGCGGCCGCGCCGACGGTGAAGCTGCCGTGCCGGGCGACGGCGACGAACGCGCGGCTCGCGGCGACCAGGTCCATGAGCGGCGACTATGCCAGATCAGCATGGAACGTGCCGCTTTCGTCTTGGACGGCATGACGACGCCACCGGCAGGGTTTCCGGCATGACCGCACTCGTACCTCTGATCAGTCTGGTCCTCTCGCTCGGGGTGGCGCCGGGGCCGACGTTCGCCGGCCTCGAGGCCGACCACGACGCACGGCTCGGCGTCTACGCCGTGGACACCGGCACCGGACGGACCGTGACCTACCAAGCCGACCAGCGATTCGCGTACGCGTCCACGTTCAAAGCGCTGGCCGCGGCGGCCGTGCTCGACAACACGACGGACGCCGACCTGGACCGGATCGTGCACTACACGCGGGCCGACCTGGTCGACTACTCGCCGATCACCTCGCTGCACGTGGACGAGGGCATGCCGCTGGGCGACATCGCGTCGGCCGCCATCACGGTCAGCGACAACACGGCCGGGAACCTGCTGTTCCGCGAGCTCGGCGGCCCGGACGGGCTGGAGCGCGAACTCCGGTTGATCGGCGATCGGGTGACGTCGGTGGACCGGATCGAGCCCGACCTGAACACGGCGGTCCCGGGCGACCGGCGGGACACCAGCACGCCGCGGGCGCTCGGGGCCGACCTCCGGGCGTACGCCGTGGGCTGCTCCCGGGATCACGCACAGCTGGTCGCGTGGCTGCGCGCGAACACCACCGGCGACAACACCATCCGGGCCGGGGTACCCGCCGGGTGGACGGTCGGCGACAAGACCGGGACCGCGGCGTACGGAACGCGCAACGACATCGCCGTCCTCTGGCCACCGACCGGCGCGCCGATCGTGCTGACCGTGCTCACCACCCACGACGACGCGGGCGCGGCGACCGACGACAAGCTGATCGCCGACGCGACCAGGCTGGCCCTGGCCCAGCTACGCCGCCCGTAGCTCCTCGGTGACGTTGCCGGCCCGCTCGACCAGCTCATCGATCCATGTGAGCATTTCCGGCACCACGTGGATGCCCTCCTCGAGCACCCACCGCAATGCTCGCAGGGTCCACACCACCCCGCCCAGGGCGAGCTGCCACCGCAGGTCGGCCGCCGGCGCGCCGAGCCGGGCGCACTCGTCGGCGTAGGCGGCGATCAGTTCGTCGGCCGGCTTCGCCTCGCGGACCAGGCTGTACAGATCACCGAGGTGGGCGCCGACCTGCGCGGACGACCAGTCGACCGCGCAGGGCCCGGCCCCGGTCAGCACGATGTTCTTCGCCTCGAAGTCGCCGTGGACGATCGTCTCCGGAACCGTCCCGGCCAGCCGGCGGAAATTCGGCGCGAGCAACGGCCCGCAACCGTCCAGGGCGCCGGCGAGATCCGGTCGCACCGCGGCGAGCGCGGCGCCGGCCCGCACCCACGTGTCAGAGATCTCGCCCGCCGCGAACCGGAACCGCCCGGCGGCGCCCACCCGCCCCCGCGCCCCGTGCCGGAGCCGCGCCAGCAACCGGGCCGACGCCAGCCAACCGCCCTCGGACGGCTGCTCCGCCAACGAAAACCGCCCGACATCCTCGAACATCAGGACGACAAACCCGTCCCCTCGATGCGACGCGATCAGCCGTGGCGCCGCGATCCCGCCCGGAATCAGCAGCTGCTCGTAGACATCGAGCGCCAGAGCTTCCTCCCCGGCGCCCCGCTTGACGATCGCGGTCGACCCGTCATCCCACCGGACGCGCCACGTCTCGCTGATCCCCCAGCACCGCAGCTGATCCCCGCCGGCCGCCACCCGCCCACCACAAACCACCGAAACCCACCCCGGAACCTCCACGCCCCACACGCTAGCGAGCCGTCCGCCCGGAGCTCCGCGCCGATCCTCGCGCTGACCGATCATGGCCGGGCACCTGCGCGGCGCGGTCGGCGTGGATGGCCGGAGCCTCGCCCGGAAAGCCGTCCCGCGACCCCCTCTGCCGTCGCTTTGCTCTCAGCACTATGCGCACGTCACCGGGGTGGTGCCTATATGCGCTCAGAGCAAAGGGGCGGCGGAGGGGTTTTGAGGAGCGCAACCACTCACTCAGAATGAAGGCCGCGCGGCTCTGGTTTGGACGCGCCAGCGGCCAGGAGCCGGGTGGCCGGCCCCGGCGGGAGCGACGGTCAGAACCACCCACACAGCTACGACATCAAGCTCTTGATCTTGAAGCCCCGGGATGGGCGGAACGGGACCTTCCGCCCATCCCGGGTGATTACGCCCGTACCTCTAGTTCGTAGATGCGGGCCGCGGTGTTGCCGTCCTGAGCAGGCGTCACCACATTCACACGTACGTAGCGAGCGTCCGCCCCGATCGACGTTGTGGTCGAATCGGCGGTGTTGCCGCGCACCTGGGCCCGGGTCGTCCAGTTGCTCCCGTCGTCGGAGGTCTGCACGTCGAAGTCCCGGGTGTTCCAGGTCGGGTACTCGCCGCCGGCGCCCGCGTGGCGGATCACCACCGAGCCGACGCGCTGGCGGGTGGACAGGTCGACCTGCAGCCACTTGGCCGCCGAGGTCGAGCACCACTTGTCGGTCCAGCCGGCCAGCCAGCTGCCGTTGACCGCCTTCTCGGGGCCCTCGCCGGCGCACGAGGAGTCGGCCGTCGCGGGCTTGCGGAGCGCCACGTCGGCGTTCGCTCCCCCGAAGGCCTCCAGTTCGTAGACGCGCGCGGTGCCGCTGCCGTCGTTGGTCGCGGCGGTCACGTCGAGCCGGATGTACCGGGCCGTCCGGGCCGGGATCGGCTGGTAGGAGCGGCTGGCCCGGGAGCCGGTCACGGTGACCGCGGTGGACCAGGACGCGCCGTCGGTGCTGGTCGAGATGGTGAAGCCGCCGGTGTTCCAGTTGGTGCCCTCGCCGCCCAGGCCGGCGTTCTTGACCACGAACGCCGTCACCGTCTGCGCCGAGCCCAGGTCGGCCTGGAGTTGCAGCGGGGTGGTCGACGAGCACCACTTGCTGTTGCCGCGGATCGCGCCGTCGACCGCCTTGGCGGCGGCCTCGGCGCTGTTGCAGCCGGCCGATCCGGTCACGCTCCGGCCCTGGAGCAGGTTGGGGCCGAGGTCCGGTTCCGCGGGCGGTTGGGTCGCGCCGTCGGCGAAGCTGGGGGGTACGTCCTCAGCACGCGTTCCCCAGGTCGACGCGGAACCACCCATCGTGTACGCGATGGTGCCGCCGCCGGCGATGTCGGGATAGCGGATCCAGCTCTTGGCGACGGACGAGCCGCCCAGGCTGACCGACTGCACGAAGCGGTTGGCGCTGCTGCCACCGGTGATCGTGATGTCGCCGGCCGACCGTTTGATGACGGCGCTGGGGAAGAGCGCGCCGTGCAGGGCCAGGGTGTCCGCGCCGGGCGTCACGGGATACATGCCGAGCGCCGACCAGACGTACCAGGCCGAGGTGGCGCCGAGGTCGTCGTTGCCGGGGAGGCCGCCCGCCCCGGTGGTGAACGATTCGCTCATCACGCGGCGGACCGCGTCGCTGGCGCCGGCCGGTCGGCGCGCGTAGTTGTAGGTCCACGGCACGTTGTGCTCGGGCTCGTTGCCGATGTAGAAGTACGGCCGGACCAGGCCGCCGTTGAGTTCGGTGAAGTGGTGGTCGAGGCGCTGCGCCGCGGTGGCGGGACCGCCCATCGCGTTGACCAGGCCGCCGAGGTTGTGCGGGACCATCCAGGTGTACTGGGCGGCGTTGCCCTCGACGTACGGGCTCTCCTGCGCGGGATTGAGCGGCCAGGTGAAGCCGGAGTCGCGGGTGTGGATGTAGCCCGACTCGCCGTTGAAGATCATGCGCCAGTTCTGCGAGCGGGTCGACGCGCTGGTGTAGGTCGCGGTGTCACCGACCGCCTTGGCGAACTGGGCGATCGCGAAGTCGCTGCTGGCGTACTCGAGCGTCTCCGACGGGTTGCCGGGGATGTAGCGGTTGGCGTTGTAGGTGGCGTAGTTGCCGCGCAGCACGTAGCCCTGTTGCCCGCCGCCGGCGACGCTCTTCTTCATCAGGTCGAGGGCGGCCGCGGTGTCGAAGCCGCGGACCCCGAAGGCGTACGCCGACCCGACGATGATCGGACCCGGGTCGCCGGGCATCACGAAGTCCTCGCGGGTCTGGTGCGACCACTTGGGCAGCAGACCGCCCTGCTGGCCGTCCAGCACCATCGACTTCATGATGTCGGTCATCACGTCGGGGGCGATCAGCGCGACCAGCGACGCCCACGAGCGGTAGATGTCCCAGCCGGAATAGTTCTGGTAGACGGGATGGCCGGCGGTGTGCACGGCCTGGTCGAAGCCGCGGTACTGCCCGTTGGTGTCGCTGGACAGGTTCGGGTTCTGCAGCACGTGATAGAGCGACGTGTAGAACTTCTGCAGGTCGGCGGCGGAACCGCCGGTGACCTGGACCCGGTTCAGGGCGGTGTTCCAGGCGGCGTCGGCGTTGCCGCGTACGGTGTTGAAGGCGGCCGCCTCGGCGGTGGCGTTGTTCTGGGCGTTCGCCACGCTCACGAAGGAGATGCCGACGGTCGCGTTCACCACCTGGTTGCCGGTGGTGTCGAAGGTGACGAAGGCGCCGGCCTGGTTGCCGCTGACACTGGTCGAGCCGTTGCTGATCGTGCCGCCGTTGAACGTGCCGACGCTGCTCGGCGTCCGGTCGAACAGGATCGAGTAGTACATCGGGAACGTGCCGCCGCCGCAGAAGCCGCCCGCGGTGTGCTCGCCGTAGACCCGGTTGCCGCTGATCGTCGCGTTGCCGGCCCGGTCGCCGGTGGCCGAGCGGCTGGCGTTGATCAGCACCCGGGCGGCGGTGGTGGCCGGGAAGGTGAGCCGCATCGCGCCGGTGCGCTTGGTGGCGCCGAGTTCGACGCCGGTGCCGTACTTGTCGAGCCGGTTGGAGTAGTAACCGGCCTGAGCGACCTCGTTGGACTTGGTGTACGCCGACGCGTAGCTGGTCCAGCTGTTGCCGGGCGAGTTACCGAGGTTGCCGGTGATCGGCAGGATCGGCAGGTCCTCGTTGTTCGGGCAGCCGGCCCCGTTGAAGTGGGTGAGGCTGAACGACTCGATCGTGCGGTCCCGGTCGCGGTAGCCGGACGGTGATCCGGTCGGGGTGTCCGGGGAGAACTGGACCATGCCGAACGGCACCGTCGCGCCCGGGAAGGTGCTCCCGCCGGCGCCGCCGCCGACCGGGTTGGGCGAGTTGCTGTCGTCGGTGCCGATCAGCGGGTTGACGTGCTGGGTGAGGGGGAGGTCGGCGGCCTGGGCCTGCGTGGTGGTGATGGCCAGGCTGCCGACGGTGAGGACGAGAGACGCGAGACAAGCGAGGGTACGACGCATGGGGGCCGTCCTTGACATCGTTGTCACCAATTGGTGAGTGTCTATAGAACTACACCGCTATAGAGCACTGTCAATACTGTTAACTGGGCTTCGTGCGGATTCTGATCACCGGGGCGACCGGATACCTGGGACGGCGGCTCGTCTCGCGTGGCACTGCGGCCGGTCACGAGATCGTGCGGACGTCGCGGTCGCTCGGGCTGGACGTCCGAGAGAGAACGAACGTTCTTTCGCTGTTGGGGTCGGTTCGCCCGGATGCGGTGATCCACACCGCGTCGGCTCGTGCCGACTGGACCGTGATGGCCGACGGCGCCGCGCACGTCGCCGCGGCGGCCGCAGCCGTCGACGCTCGGCTGGTCCACGTGTCCACCGACGCCGTCTTCCCCGGCCGGCCGGACCGCGAATATGACGAAACCGAGACGCCGGATCCGCTCTACGCCTACGGCGCGGCCAAGGCGGCCGCCGAGACGGCGGTGCGCGGGCTGCGGCCGGACGCGGCGGTCGTGCGCACGTCGATGATCGTCGGCGGTGGCGACGGTGCCCACGAGACGCTGGTGCACGACATGGTGGCCGGGCGCTTCGACGGCGTGCTGCTCACCGACATGATCCGCAAGCCGGTGCACGTCGAGGACCTCGCCGACGCGCTGCTGGAGCTGGCTGCCTCCGACTACGCGGGCATCCTCAACGTGGCCGGGGCCGATCCGATCAATCGCTACGACCTGGGCGTACGCATCGCTTCGCGAGACGGCCTCGACCCTTCACGGCTCCGCACCGGCACCATCGACTCGCTGAAGCTGCGCCTGCCGACCGACGTGCGGCTGGACATCGCGAAGGCCCGATCGGTGCTCAGGACGCGGCTGCGCGGCGTGGACGAATTTCTGCCCGCCGGTACGCGCTGACCGTCGGGTCGTCCTTCACCCAGAAGCGCCACGGGACGTCATGCGCGCTGGTCACGCCGACGCGCGGGCCGGCTTCGATCGTCACCGCCGACTCGGGTGGCGTCAGCCGGGCCGGGCCGGTGCCGTCGATGAGCGACGTGCCGTACGCGGACTTGTCCAGCCCGAGCACCTGCATCAGCTTGGCCGGACCGCGAGCCAGATCGTGATCGCCCCGGGCGGCGGGCCGGCGCTGCCGTGCCGTCTCCAGCCCGTCGACCACGGCGCCGGCCCGCAGCAGCACGGCCGCCGCGTCGCCCTCCGGCCCGCACACCACGTTGGCGCAGAAGTGCATGCCGTAGATCTGGTAGACGTACAGGATGCCGGCCGGGCCGAACATCACCCGGTTGCGCCCGGTGACCCCGCGATGTGCGTGCGAGGCCGGGTCGAGACCGAGCCCGCTGTACGCCTCGACCTCGGTCAGCCGCACGGTCACGCCATGGGCGGCAAGCCGCCACCCGAGCAACTCACGGGCCGTCTCGGCGACCGCGGACGCGGGAGCTTCCAGCCAGGGGTAGGTCACCGCACCAATCTCCGACATGCCCCGAACCCTACGCAGCGGCCAGGGCGGCGGCACCAGTCCATCCGGTGCGCTCGGCGCGCAGCCGGTCGGCATTCACACACGCCGTCCCGGGCCGGCGCCCGGTCGGCGTGGAAAGGTGACAGCCATGGGATCTGACATCAACTTCTACTTCGACCCGATCTGCCCGTTCGCGTGGATGACGAGCAAGTGGATCCGGATCGTGCGGGCCCAACGGGACTACACGGTCGACTGGCGGTTCATCTCGCTGCGCCTGATCAACGCGCACCTCGACTACGACAGCCATTTCCCGCCGGAGTACGAGGCCCAGCACCAGGCTGGGCTGCGGTTGTTGCGGGTGGCCTCGGCGGTGCGGGAGAAGCACGGTCGCGAGGCGATCGGACCCCTGTACGCCGCGTTCGGCGCCCGCATCCACGAGACCGGCCCCGACGAGAGCCGGGCGCCCGGCTGGCAGGGCACGCCCGACCTCGCCGCGGCCGCGCTCGCCGAGGCCGGCCTGCCCGCCTCGCTGGTCGAGTTCCTCGACGACCCGTCCCGGGACGCGGAGATCCAGGCCGAGTCGGACGAGGCGCTGTCGCTGACGGGCAAGGATGTGGGCACGCCGATCGTGCACTTCGAGCCGCCCGGCGGTGTCGCGTTCTTCGGCCCGGTGATCAGCCGGCTGCCCGACGAGAAGCAGGCCGCCGAGCTGTGGGATCACGTCATCGGCCTGGCCCGGTTCCCCGGGTTCGCCGAGCTCAAGCGAAGCCTGCGCGAGCAGCTGCAGCTGCCGTCGTCGGGTGTCACGGAGCAGGAGACGGGCAAGGTCGAGGACTGGCACGCCGGCAGCCGCCGGCTCAAGAAGTAGGCCCTCGGCTCTTGATCTTGGATTGGATTGTCACGACGACATCTGGGTGATCTGGATCAGGTTGCCGCAGGTGTCGTCGAAGACGGCCGTCGTGACCGGGCCCATCTCGGTGGGCTCCTGGGTGAAGCGGACGCCCAGGGCGGTCAGCCGGGCGTGCTCGGCGCGGACGTCGTCGACGGCGAAGAAGGTGTACGGGATGCCGTCGTTGACCAGGGCCTCCTTCCACGGCTTGGCGGCGGGGTGGCCGTCCGGCTCGAGGACCAGCTCGACGCCGTCGGGGTTGTCCGGTGAGACGACGGTCAGCCATTTGGCCTCGCCGAGCGGGATCTCGGTCTTCTTCACGAAGCCGAGTTTCTCGGTGTAGAACTTCAGCGCCGCGTCCTGGTCGGGCACGAGGATGCTGGTGACGGTGATGCGCATCAGGTCTCCTTAGCGGGGCGCCAGCGGTCGGTCAGGCGCTCGAGCGGTTCGGTGTGCAGGTGGTGGAACTTGTAGCGGCCCTCGCGCCGGGTGCTGATCAGGCCCACCGCGGCCAGCACGTCGAGGTGCTGGGAGACGGCCTGCCGGGAGGAGCCCATCTGGTGTTTCATGGTCAACCGGCCGCAGAGCTCGAACAGGGTCTGGCCGTCGCGGTCGGCCAACTCGTCGAGGATCTTCCGCCGGGTCGGGTCGGCCAGCGCCTTCCAGAGGTCGGGGGCGTCGTCCACCCCAGCACTATAGGCAAGTCACGGCTTGCCTATCAAGGCCCGTCCGGAAACGGCCACGAACGGGATCACGGCCAGGGCCAGCACGCCGCCGGCGATGGAGAGGGTGGCGTACGACGTCGCCGCCATGACGAAGCCGCTGGTGATGCCGCCGCCGGCGCCGGACAGGGCGATCAGCAGGTCGACGTTGCCCTGGACGCGCGGTGAGGCGGCGTCGGCGATCATGGCCGTGCCGGCGACCAGCCCCAGGTTCCAGCCGAGCCCGAGCAGGGCCAGGGCCAGGGTGAGGAGGGCCACCGAGTCCGAGGGGGCGGTCGCGCTGACCACCCCGGCCGCGAGCAGGGTGATTCCTGAGGCCACGGCGACGGGGGTACGCCCGAAGCGGTCGACCAGGAAGCCGGTGATCGGCGACGGAAGGTACATGGCGGCGATGTGCACCGCGATGACCAGGCCGGTGGCCTCCAGACCGTGGCCGTGGGCCTGCATGTGCACCGGCGTCATGGTCATCACCGCGACCATGACCAGCTGGGTGAGGACCATCGTGGCGGCGCCGGCCATGACCCCGGTGGCCGAGCGCGGGCCGGGCGGCGCGGCCTCGGCGATCCGGGCCCGGGCGACCAGCAGCGGATCCGGACGCAGGAGCACGAACAGGATCAGACCGGCGACGGCGTACGCCACCGCGGCCAGCAGGAACGGGCCGGCCAGGGCGGGGATCCCCAGGGACTCGGCGAACCGGCCGGTCGGCCCGACCAGGTTGGGCCCGGCGACCGCCCCGAGCGTGGTCGCCACGAGCACCGAGCTGACCGCGCGACCGCGCCGCCCGGGGCCGGCCAGATCCGTGCCGGCGTAGCGGGCCTGCAGGTTGGTCGCCGTGCCGGCCCCGTAGACCAGCAGCGACACCAGCAGCAGCGGAATGGTGTCGATCGCCGCGGCCAGCACGACCCCGGCGCCGCCGATCGCCGCGGCGGCATAGCCCGCGGTCAGCCCGGCGCGGCGGCCGAGGCGCTGGGACAGCCGGCCGACGGCCAGCGCGGTCCCGGCCGAGCCGAAGGTGAACAGCGCGCTCGGGAGGCCGGCCAGGCTGGTGGTGTGCAGCATGTCGGCGGCGAGCAGCCCGCCGACGGTCACCCCGGCGGCCAGGCCGGCGCCGCTGAACACCTGGGAGGCCATCACGACCGAGATCGCGCGGTGCTGGATCGTCTCGACGGACGGCGAAGTGCTCACGGGCGTGATCGTCTCAGCAAGCGGTCCGGGAAGCGATCCTCGTTCTGCTTGCCTGACCGGGCCGGGCTGCCGATCTGAGGACCATGCGGCTGGTCAGGAAGACACCGGCGCCGGTGGTGGCCGGCGCGGTCCTGCTCGCCTTCGCGATGGCCTGGTTCTGGATCGGCCTGGCCCACGCGTGGTCGGCGCCGCTGCTCGGCTGGCTGCCACCGGCGGCGATCACGCCGCTGGCCGCGTACTCCTGCCTGAAGGTGGCCCGGCGCAGCACCCTGCCCGCACCGGTCCGCCGCTTCTGGCGGCACATCGGGTCGGCGAACGGGCTGCTGTTCGCGGGCGTGATCTCCAACGCGTACGACGCGCTGGGCCACGGCGCGCCGACCCAGAAGATCGGGGCGCAGAGCTCGCTGCTGTACATGGGCGCCCTGGCCATCGCGATGTGGGCGCTGCTGCGGCTGCCGGCCGGTCGGCGCAGCGGCAGCGAGTGGGCCCGGTTCGGCCTCGACGCCGGGATCGTCGTGCTGGTCAGCGGCGTGGCGCTGTGGCACTTCTCGCTCCGGAGCATGTCCACCTGGTCGGAGCAGACCGGCTCGGTGGTGCCCCTCCTGTGTGTGTTCGCCACCGCCTCGGTGTCGATCATCGCGTTCATCAAGGTGGCGTTCGCCGGGAACGGCGGGCTGGACCGGGACGCGCTGCGCCTGCTCTCGATCGGGATGGCGCTGGGCACCGTCAGCGGCGGCGCGCTGCCGCTGGTCAACGGGCACCCGCACCTGACCGCGACCCTGCTGGCCGTGCCGATCGCCCTGCTGGGCGTGGTCCTGGCCGCGCACCGCCAGCTGGCCGCGACACCGCCGAGCACCCCGGCGGTGCTGCCGTCCACCCGCCGGTTCAGCGTGCTGCCGTACGTCGCCATCGCCGCCATGGACACGCTGCTGCTCACCTCGGACGGTGGCGCCCCGGGCCGGCTGATCACGGTGGCCACCGTGGTGAGCACCGCCCTGGTGGTGATCCGGCAGATCACCGTGCTGCGGGAGAACAGCCGGCTGCTCACCACCGACACGCTCACCGGCACCGCCAACCGGACGATGTTCGCCGCCAAGGTCACCGGCCGGCTGGCCACCGGCGAACGGTTCCACCTGGCGCTGCTCGACCTCGACGACTTCAAGGAGGTCAACGACCGGCTCGGGCACGGCACCGGCGACGCGCTGCTGCGGGCGGTCACCCGGCGGCTGCACGAGGGCCTGCGCGCCGCGGACACCGTGGCCCGGCTCGGCGGCGACGAGTTCACCCTGCTGCTGCCCGGCATGAGCAACGGCGAGGTGGCCGCGCTGCTGCAACGGCTGGTCGAGCACGTGCAGCGGCCGTTGCTGCTGGACGGGCACGAGATGGTCGCCCGGGTCAGCGTCGGCGCCACCGAGTCGGCGCCGGGCGACAGCCCCGAGGAGCTGATCCGGCGGGCCGACGTGGCGATGTACGCCGCCAAGCGCAGCGGCGGCGGCCGGTGGACCTGGTTCGACCCGATCATGGACCGGGTCGCCGACGTGGACGCCCGGCTCGCCGCCGACCTGCGCCAGGCGATCGCGCGCAACGAGGTGTCGCTGGCCTACCAGCCCATCGTCGAGCTGCCGCACGGCCGGGTGGCCGGCGTCGAGGCGCTGGTCCGATGGGATCACCCCGAGCACGGCCCGGTCTCCCCCGACGTGTTCATCCCGCTGGCCGAGCGCAACGGCTTCATCATCGAGCTGGGCGGCTGGATCCTGGAGCGGGTGATCGCGCAGGCCGCGATCTGGCAGGAGCGGCACGGCTGCTCGGCGCCGGAGACCGTCAGCGTCAACATCTCGGCCCGGCAGCTGCACGAACCGGGCTTCGCCGCCTCGGTCGCCGCGATGCTGACCGCGGCCGGCCTGGCCCCGAGCCACCTGCTGGCCGAGGTCACCGAGACCGCGGTGCTGGGCACCGGCGCCGGGCTGGACGCGGTCCGCGAGCTGCACGAGATGGGCCTGCGGGTGGCCCTGGACGACTTCGGCACCGGCCAGTCGTCACTGTCGTTGCTGGTCACCTGCCCGGTCGACGTGCTCAAGGTGGACAAGTCGTTCGTCGCCGGTGTCACCGACCGGAGCCCGCAGGCGGTGGTGGTGGACGGGCTGATCGCGATCACCGACGGGCTGGGCGTCCGCGCGATCGCCGAGGGCGTGGAAACGGCTTCACAAGCCTCGCGGTTGTTCGAGGTCGGCTATCGATATGCGCAAGGATTCCATTTCGCCCGGCCGATGAGAGCTGACCGGATCGATGACCTCCTGAGGCAAATGTCCTCTACATCGTCGTAAATTCTCGAATCGCGTTCGCGCGTTCTCTGTTTCGAGAGTCACCTAGTCTGGCGTGCCTTGTGAGACCAGCGGCACAGTCTGGCCATGACCAGCTATCTGAGCCGGCGCGCCCTGCTGCGCGGAGCGATCGGCCTGGGCGCGGGAGCGGCCCTGGCCGGCTGTTCGACGCCGGTGCTCAGCGGGCTCGGCACCGGCGGTGACGCGGCCGGCTCGCTCGCGTACTGGAATCTTTTCGGCGGTGGCGACGGCGTCCGCATGACGTCGATGGTCGACGCGTACCGCGCGGCCAACCCCGCGATCGATCTCAAGGCCGTGACCCTGTCCTGGGGCAATCCCTATTACACGAAGCTGTCGCTGGCCACGCTGGGCGGGAAGCCGCCGGACATGGCCGTGGCCCACCTCACCCGGGCCAAGACCCTGGTCGCCTCCGATCTGCTCGAGGAGCTGACGCTCGACGAGCTGGCCCAGGTCGGCATCACCCCGGCCCAGCTCGACCAGACAGCCTGGAACGCGGGGCTGGTGAACGGCAAGGCGTACACGGTCCCGCTGGACACCCACCCGTTCGTGATGTTCTACAACACCGACATCTGCGAGAAGGCCGGACTGCTCGACTCGTCCGGGGCGCTGATCCCGCTGGACAGCCCGGAGAAGTTCACCGAGGCCCTCACCAAGGCCAAGGACGTCACCAAGGCGTACGGCGGGGTCGTCGCGATCACCGCCGACACCTCGACGCCGTGGCGGATGTTCCAGTCCTGGTACGGCCAGCTCGGCGGCGAGGTGCTGGCCGACGAGGGCCGCCGGGTGGTGATCGACGACGCCAAGGCCACCCAGGTGCTGAGCTTCATGCAGAGCCTCACCTCCAGCGGCATCGTCCCGCCGACCCTGGACTACGCGGGCTCGGTCGCCGCGTTCGCCACCGGCCAGGCCGGGTTCTACTTCCAGGGCGAGTGGGAGATCTCCACCTTCCAGACCGCGAAGACGCCGTTCTCGATGACGCTCTTCCCCAACCTGTACGGCGGCGACAAGTACGCGGTGCAGGCCGACTCGCACACGCTGGTGATCCCCAAGCAGCACCGGCCCGACCCGGAGCGCAAGCTGCGCGCCCTGGGCCTGATCAAGTCGTTCCTGGACCAGAGCAAGACCTGGGCCGAGGGCGGGCACGTGCCGGCCTGGCTGCCGTTCCGGGACAGCGCCGAGTTCAAGGCGCTCCAGCCCCAGGCCAACTACGCGGCCGCGGCCGAGGGCGCGGTGTACGACCCGGACGGCTGGTACTCCGGCTCCGGCTCGAACTTCGAGATCGTCACCGGCTCCAACATCGCCACCGTCCTCAACGGACAGCAGCCGCCGGCCGTCGCGCTCGCGCAGATGCGCTCGGCGCTCACCAACCTCGCCGAAACGGCTTCGCCCATCTAAGTAAGCCCAGCTAAGGGGGTACGACGGTGTCCACCACCGAAACCGCGGTACGCCCGCGAAGCGGCACATCGGCGTCCGAGCCATCGACCCGGCCGAAGGGCAACGGCCTGCCGGCCATCGGCTTCCTCGCGCCCTTCCTGGTGCTGTACCTGGCCTTCATCATCGGGCCGGGCGTCTACGGCCTGGTGATGAGCTTCTTCGACACCAGCCTGGTCAAGCCCGGCCTGGGCACGTTCGCCGGCTTCGGCAACTACGCCGAGGCGTTCCAGAGCTCGGACTTCTGGTCGGGGCTGTGGCACACGGTCTGGTTCACCATCCTGACCACGCCGCCGCTGATCATCCTGGCCTTCGTGTTCGCGCTGCTGGCCGACCGGGCCAGGCACGGGCGCTGGTTCTTCCGGCTGGCCTTCTTCATGCCGTACATCCTGCCGTCGGCCGTGGTCGCGCTGATCTGGATCTTCCTCTACACGCCGGAGCTGGGCCTGCTCGACACCGGCCTGGCCAAGCTGGGGATGACCGCGCCGAACTGGCTGGGCGACCCCAACTGGGCGATGCCGTCGCTGGCCATCACCACGATCTGGTGGACGCTGGGCTTCAACTTCGTGCTCTACCTGGCCGGCCTGCAGGACATCCCGCGCGACCTCTACGAGGCGTCGGCGATGGACGGCGCCACCCCGTGGCAGCAGATCTGGCGGATCACCGTCCCGCTGCTCGGCCGCACCACCACGCTGGTGGTGGTGCTCCAGGTGATCGCGTCCCTCAAGGTCTTCGACCAGATGTACATCATGACCCAGGGTGGCCCGAACTTCGCCACCAGATCGGTGCTCCAGTACATCTACGACGAGGGCTTCACCAACTTCCGTACCGGTTACGCGGCCGCGGCGTCGATGTTGTTCTTCGTCGTCATCCTGGCGGTCTCCGCCGTCTGGTTCGGGATCGTCCGCCGCCAGCAGAAGGGGGCCTGAGATGGCCGTCGAAGCTCCCGAGCGGCCCGCCGCCGTCCGGGCCGACATCGCGCGGGCCGACTCCCGCACCAAGATCTTCAACCGGGTCTGCGCCGGCGTGCTGATCGCGTTCGCGCTGATCTGGCTGATCCCGATCGCCTGGGCCCTGGACACCGCGTTCAAGCCCAACGAGGAGACCACCGCGACCCGGTGGCTGATCGACAACCCGACCTTCGACGCGTTCGGCCGGGTGCTGCGGGACACCGACATCCTGCGCTGGTTCGGCTCCAGCCTGATCATCTCCACGATCACCGCGCTCGGCGTGGTCATCGTGGCCAGCATGGCCGGGTTCGCGTTGTCCCGGCTGCGGTTCAAGTACCGCAACGCGGTGTTCTTCCTGGTGCTGGCGGGCATCATGATCCCCGGCCAGGTGCTGATCATCCCGCAGTTCCGCGAGATGGACTCGCTCGGCATCCTGAACACCTTCTGGGCGGTCAGCGCGCCGCAGATCCCGACCGCGATCGCGGTGTTCATCTTCAAGCAGTTCTTCGACGGCCTCCCGCGCGAGCTCGACGAGGTGGCCCGGGTCGACGGCGCCGGCTTCTGGCGGATCTACCGCGGGGTGATCATGCCGCTGTCCCGGCCGGCCGTTTCCGCGGTTGTCATCTTCGCCTTCGTCCAGTCGTGGAACGATCTGCTGTGGCCGCTGCTCGTGCTGAGCAATCCGGACATCATGACGATCCCGGTCGGTCTGGCCACCGTGCAGGGCTCGTTCGGCATCCGGTACGCGGACGTGATGGCCTCGGCCGTGCTCGGCGCCATCCCGCTCGTCGCGGTCTTCCTGCTCTTCCAGAAGAACATCGTCGAAGGCATCGCCGGCACCGGCCTGAAAGGGTGATCCATGCTCAACGCCTCCTTCACCGTCGACCCGTCGTTCCGGGTGGGTGAGGTCGACCCCCGCCTGTACGGATCGTTCGTGGAGCACATGGGCCGTTGCGTCTACACCGGCATCTACGAGCCCGGGCACCCGTCCGCCGACGCCGACGGGTTCCGGCAGGACACGGCCGATCTCGTGCGGGAGCTCGGTGTCCCGCTGGTCCGCTACCCCGGTGGCAACTTCGTGTCGGGCTACAACTGGGAGGACGGCATCGGCCCGCAGGCCGATCGGCCCTCGCGGCTGGATCTCGCCTGGCGCTCGATCGAGACGAATCAGGTGGGCGTCCAGGAGTTCATGACGTGGGCGTCCGCCGTGGGCGTGGAGCCGATGATGGCGGTCAACCTGGGCACGCGGGGCATCGACGCGGCCCGGGACCTGGTCGAGTTCTGCAACGTGCCCGGCGGCACGGCGTGGTCGGACCGGCGCGGCGGGGATCCGTACAACATCAAGCTCTGGTGTCTCGGCAACGAGATGGACGGACCCTGGCAGATCGGACACAAGACCGCCGACGAGTACGCCCGGCTGGCGCACGAGACGGCCAAGGCGATGCGGCAGGTCGACCCCACGATCGAACTGGTCGCCTGCGGCAGCTCGAACCTGAGCATGCCGACCTTCGGCTCGTGGGAGAACACGGTGCTGACCGAGGCGTACGACGCGGTCGACTACGTCTCCATGCACGCGTACTACCAGCAGCACGGCGACGACCGGGACAGCTTCCTGGCCTGCGCGGCCGGGATGGACCGGTTCATCGACGCGGTGGTGTCGACGGCCGACCACGTGCGGGCGGTCGGGCGGCACAAGAAGAAGATCAACATCTCGTTCGACGAGTGGAACGTCTGGTACCAGAGCCGCTTCGCCGGCGAGAAGAACCTGGCCATCGAGACGACCCCGCGGCTGATCGAGGACGTCTACTCGGTGACCGACGCCGTGGTGGTCGGCAACCTGCTGATCAGCCTGCTGCGGCACGCCGACCGGGTGAAGATCGCCTGCCTGGCCCAGCTGGTCAACGTGATCGCCCCGATCATGACCGAGCCCGGCGGGCCGGCCTGGCGGCAGGCCAGCTTCCACCCGATCGCCCTGACCGCGCGCTTCGGCCGGGGCACGGTGCTGCGGATCGAGCCGGCGTCGCCGGTGCACGAGACGGCCGAGCAGGGCGAGGTGCCGCTGCTCGACGCGGTGGCGGTCGACTCGGGCTCGGGCATCGTCATCTTCGCGGTCAACCGCTCGCAGTCCGAGTCGTTGCAGCTGGACGTCGACCTCCGTGCCGTTTCCGTCGCCACCGCGACCCACACGGCACTGTCCGACGAGGACCCCGACGCGATCAACTCGATCGACGCCCCCGACCGGGTCACGCCCCAGCGCCGCGAGGACCCGAAGCTCGACGGCGGCCGCCTCCAGGCCGTGCTCCCGCCCCTGAGCTGGAACATGTTCCAGCTCAGCTGAACCCGCGGCGACGGCGGCCGCGCATCACGGGCGGCCGCCGTCCGGCACTCACTGCCCAGGAACCCCGGCGCCGAAGGCGATGTCGAAGCCGGCGCCGTTGCGGGCCAGGCCGACCAGCAGGATGCCGGCCCATTCGAGGGCGTGGGCCATCTCCAGCCCGCCCGCGTCGAGGGGCCGGATGTCCAGGCTCTCCAGAAACGCCGAGACCCGTGCCTTGGCCTCGGCGTTATCGCCGGCGAAGAACCCGTCCAAGGGCTTCTCCTCGGCCAGGACGCCGCCGAAGACCGTATTGAAGGCCTTCACGACGTGTGCGCCCTCGGGGGCGACCGCGGCGATCCGCTGGGACATCGAGTCGCCCGGGGTGGTCACGAGGCCCGTCGCGTCGGCGTTGAAGGGGTTGGTGATGTCGACGAGGATCTTGCCGGCCAGCGCATCGCCGTAGTGCGCGACCACGTCGGCCGCGCCGGCGTACCGGACGGCCACGATGACGATGTCACCCGCCGGCCTCGCGCCGAACGCGCCGACGATGGCTCCGTTGCCGATCCGGTCGGCGAGCGCCTGAGCCTTGGCGGCGTCGCGGCTCATGAGTTCGACGGTGTGACCGTGCTTGGCCGCCCGGGTGCCGATGGCGGTGGCCATGTTGCCCGAGCCGATGATGCTGATGGTGGTCATGACGTGGGTCAGCCTCCGCAACTGGTTAACGTGTGAACTAGATGCTAGATCGCCGCTGGTTAACATGTCAACCAGTTCGGTAGAGTGAGGCCCATGACACGATGGCTCGACGATCGGGAACAGCGAGCCTGGCGCGGCCTGATGACAATGCAGGACGACCTGGCCGACTACCTCGAACGGCAGCTACGCACCCGGCACGGCCTCTCGAGCGCCGACTACCAGGTGCTGGCCCACCTCTCCGAGGAGCCCGACGGCCGGCTGCGGCCCTTCCAGCTCGGCCGGCTGCTGCACTGGGAGAAGAGCCGCCTCTCCCAGCACCTGAGCCGGATGGAGAAGCGCGACCTGGTGACGCGCGAGCAGTGCGAAACCGATCAGCGGGGTACGGTCGTCGCGATCACCCCGAAAGGCCGCGAGCTGGTCGAAGCCGCCGCCCCGAGACACGTGGCCGACGTCCGCGAGGCGTTCATCGACCACCTCACCGAGGCCGAGTTGCGGACGCTGACCACGATCAGCGACAAGGTGCGCCAACGCCTGGTTTCCCTCGACCCGCCGTCGGGCACCTGACGTGCATGTTCCCCGCTGAAAACCTGCGCGACTGGCGCGGCGAGAAGGTCATCGACCCCGACGACAACAAGATCGGCGAACTCGAGGCGGTGTACGTCGACACGGGCACCGACGAGCCGGCCTTCGCCACGGTCCGGGTCGGCTTCATCGGCCGGCACCGCCTGGTCTTCGTCCCGCTGGCCGGCGCCACGGTCAAGCCGGCCGCCATCCGCGTGCAGTACGGCAAGAAGCTCATCGGGGACGCCCCCAGCATCGACCTCGACGGCGAACTCACCGCCACCGAGGAGCCCGCGGTCTTCGCCCATTACGACCTGCCCTACCAGACCGGCGTCGGCGGCGAGCGCCGCCTGGCCCGCCGCTGACCCCCACCCACCTTCCCCGCCGAGCCGGACGGCGGCCCCTGCAGCCTGGCGCCGAACAGCACCCGGCCGATCCGGCGAGCACGTTGGCCGAGATGGGCGCGTAGCGCCTGAAGGATGGCCACGCACGCAGAATGAAGGGTGCGCGGCTCTGTTCTGGCCGGTCACGGCCTTGGAGCCGCGCGCCCGGCCTCGGCGGGAGCGACGGTCTGCACCATCCACCCAGCTACGACATCAGGCCCTTGACCTTGACCTGGATCCCGGCGAACAGACAATCAGCTGGCTAGGCCTACTGAGCGCCAGCCGTTTTCGTCGCAGAGGCGGCGGGCCGTCGCTACCAGGGCCACCGCGTGGCGGGACGGGTTCTGGGCGCGCCACAGCAAGGACCACGGGTAGTGCGGAACGGCCGGCTCCAGCGGCAGCCAGACCAGGTCGGCGCCGGCGCCGGCGGCCACCGAGCCGGGGACGCAGGCGACGCAGGTTCCCTGCAGGACCAGGTCGGCGGCGGCGCGGACGTTTTGCACGCTGCCGGGGAACATGGCCGGGAAGAAGCCGGCGGCCCGGCAGATGTCGGCCACGAACTCGTTGAACTCGGGGGCGCGGTCGTCGTCGGCCAGCAGCAGCGTCTCGTCGCGCAGGCAGGCGACCGGCACCGCGGACCGGCCGGCCAGCGGGTGGTCGGCGCGGACCAGGACGCCCAGGGGGTCGAGCCGGAACAGTTCGGAGGCCAGCGCGGGCGTCGCCCCGGTCACCCGGCCGACACCCACGTCGAGGCGGCCGTCGGCGAGCAGCCGGCACTGCTCCGGCACCCCGGCGGTCACCTGGTGGATCTCCAGGTCGGGGTGGGTGGCGCGGATCGTGCGCAGCACCGGGCGGATCGCGTCGTAGCCCTCGTCGAGCACCCCGATCCGCAGCGTCGGCGGGGTGAGGGCCGCGCCCAGCGCGACCATCGCGGCCCGGTCCACGTGTTCCAGGATCTGCCGGGCCTCGATCAGGAAGCGGGCGCCGGCCGCGGTCAGGGAGATCTGCCGGCCGGTGCGATCGACCAGCAGCACGCCCAGGGTGCGCTCGAGCCGCTGCAGCTGGGTGGTCAGCGCGGACGGCGCGATGTGTTCACGGGTGGCCGCCCGCCCGAAGTGGAGCTCCTCGGCGACGGTGACGAAGAACCGTAGTTGCCGCAGTTCCAGGCGTCCCGCCGCGACCCCGTCGGACATGGCCCGGACGACGCCGGGCGTGTTCCGGTCGGCACTGGTCAGGTGTCCGCTTCGGTGGGTCATGGGAGGGACCTCCTCGACAGCATCGATCGGCTCCGCTGCGAAGAAGTGTTATCGCTAACAATTCTGTAGTCAAGGCGTAAGAACTGAGAAACCTGCCGGACACGACTCCCCTGTTAGCGGTCACAACCCGGCCGCCTGATAGGCGGCCGTCATGTCCAGGGTCTCGGCCGCCAGCAGGGCCCGGGCCAGGCGATCGAGCTGGTCCCGGTGCTCGCGTAACAATCTGACCGCATCGTCGTAACATTCGTCCACCAGGGCGCGCACTTCCCGGTCGACGAGCTCGCGGGTGGCCGGCGCGACACCGTCCAGACCGAAGGGCGACTCGCTCCCCGGCGGCGGCAGCACGGTCACCGGGCCGATCGCCTCCGACATGCCCCACCGGCCGACCATCTGCCGGGCGATGTTGCTGACCTGGTCGAGGTCGCTCTCGGCGCCGGTCGTCACCTCACCGAAGACGACCTCCTCGGCGGCCCGCCCGCCCAGCGCGCCGACGATCCGGCCGCGCAGGTAGGCACGCGAATACCCGTACCGGTCGGTGTCGGGGCTCTGGAAGGTCACCCCGAGCGCCTGGCCGCGCGGGATGATCGAGATCTTGCGGACCGGGTCGGCGCCCGGCGTCAGCATGCCGAGCAGAGCGTGGCCGGCCTCGTGGAACGCGGTGCGCTCCTTCTCGTCCGGGGTGAGCATGATGCCGCGCACCGTACCCAGGACGATCTTCTCCAGCGCGTCGCCGAAGTCGGCCGCGGTGACCGTCTCGTGCCGCCGCCGGGCCGCCAGCAGCGCCGCCTCGTTGACCAGATTGCGGAGATCCGCCCCGACCATCCCGGGCGTGCTCGACGCGATCGAAGCAAGGTCGACATCAGGATCCACCGGTACGCCTCGCGTGTGCACGCGAAGGATCTGCTCCCGCCCGGCCAGGTCGGGCGGGCTGACCGTGACGCGGCGGTCGAAGCGGCCGGGCCGCAGCAGCGCCGGATCGAGGATCTCGGCCCGGTTGGTGGCCGCGAGCACCACCACGCCCTCGCTCCCGGTGAACCCGTCCATCTCGGTGAGGATCTGGTTGAGTGTCTGTTCGCGCTCGTCGTTGCCACCGAGCGACTGCGCGCCGCCGCGGGCCCGCCCGATCGCGTCCAGCTCGTCGATGAAGATGATCGCCGGCGCCACCTTCTTGGCCTGCTCGAACAGGTCGCGTACGCGGCTCGCGCCGACCCCGACGATCATCTCGATGAACTCGGACGCGGACATCGAGAAGAACGGCACCCGGGCCTCACCGGCCACCGCCCGGGCCAGCAGCGTCTTGCCGGTGCCCGGCGGCCCGGAGAGCAGCACGCCGTGCGGGATCCGCGCGCCGAGGCGGCGATATCGCGAAGGGTCGCGCAGGAAGTCGACGATCTCGGTGACCTCCTGCTCGACCTCCTCGATGCCGGCCACGTCGGCGAAGGTGGTCCGCGCCCCGCCCTCGGGCGAGAACAGCCTGGCCCGTGACCGCCCGAATCCCCCGATGCCCGAGGCCGCGCCCGCCGCCGCCCGCCGGAAGAACCACACCATCAGCCCGATGATCAGCAGGGCCGGTCCGAACCCGAGCAGGAGCTGCTGCCAGATCGGCGCGGGGGCGTCCGGCGGGTGCGCGTTGACCGCCACGCCGTGCGCCTGGAGCAGCGCGAACAGGTTGTCGGCGGCGAAGGTGGGCCGCTCGGTGGTGAAGCGGTCGACCTGCTCGCTCTTCTTCTGACCCGAAGGCGTGTACGCGACCTTCTCGCGGAACGTGCCCTCGATGGTGTCACCCGTCGAGGTGATCTCGTCGACGTTCGCCCGCTGCGCCTGGGTGACGAAGAACGTGTACGACACCGTGACCCGCGGCTCGGGGCGCAGCAGCACCGACGTCACGATCCAGTTGAGCGCCAGCAGCGCGAGCAGCATCACCACCAGCCGCACCCAGGGCCGGCGTGGCCGCTCGGGCGGCCCGCCCTCCACGCGCCAGGGTTTCGGCTCGTCCGGCGCGGGTGCAGTCATGATCCCGGTTTACCCCGCTCCGACCCCGGCCGCCAACGTAGGGAGCCGTGTGATGCCCAAGCCGGCCGAGATGCTCCAGCGGCGTCGTTTCGACTTCGACGTCCTCGCCGACATGCAGTGCGCGACGTTCTCGTCCACGGCGTACGCCTCCGGCGACGACCTCGCCGTCCGCCGGCGGCCGATCCAGAACGCCACCGACGCCGGCCGGGCGAGCACCTACCACCTGGTGTTCCGCATCCCCACGCTGATCGGTCCGGGCCGGTTCACGCCGCGCTGTGGAAGGACCAGCGCGGCTACGTGACGCTGGGACACCTGGTGATGCACATCACCCGGATGCTGAACTGGGACGAGAAGGGCCGCGGCGGCGGCTACGTCGGGTGGAACGGCGAGGCCATCAAATACCACCGCAAGCACTACGGCGACCGCCCGCTCGACCCGTCGATCGTCTATCCGCGGCTGCCGCTCTGGCTGACCGCCACCGACACCACCGAGTCCTCGGGCTTCGAGATCATCACCCAGTCCGAGCCGCGACAGGATCAGCGGATCGAGTTCTTCTGATGGGCGACCTCGACTTCGAGATCCTCAGTTCCGATCAGGGGCCCGGCACCGGCCGCGTCGCACGGCCCCGAGGTGACCGACCTCGACGTTCCCCGGCAACGGCTCGCCCGGCTGCGCACGATGATCCGCGACCCCGAGTCGCCCGGGGGATCCTCGCGGCTGGCCATCTTTCTCATCGTCGTCGGCGCGGTGATCGTGGGATCGGTCCTCTGCGGCTACTTCAACCTGGTGTCCCTGATCAATGACCGGCTGCCGGCCGACGGCCGGCCACGGCTGTCGTGGTCGTGTCCGCTCTCCCCGACGAGGCGGAGTACCGGTGCTCGGTCTCGACCGACTCCCCGGCCGAGGTGCTGTGGCGCCTGGACGGTCAGCCCGTGCTGGGTGGCGTGGTGCGCGTTCCCCGGCCGGCTCCCGGCGAGGTCATGCCGATGGAGATCTGGCTGACCGACGGCGACCAGCAGTACAAGGTCGACTCCTTCAGCCTGTCCGGTCCCGAACCCGAACCGACCAAGCCGCCGAAGCCCCCGGACAAGAAGACCGGGCGCTAGCACATGGACGTCTTGCTCCTGGTGCTGCTGCTGTTCCTGGCGGTCGCTGTCGTGGCCGGTCTGGTGCGACGGCGGAGCAGGCCCCCGGCCGAGGTGGAGGGCGGGTTTGTCGTTCTCCACCGCACCGATCAGCCGAACCCGATCGGGCCGGCGCAGCAGCCCTTCGACGGGCCGTCCTCGCCCCCGGTCGACTTCGAGATCACCGGAGCCCTCGTCAAACCCAAGGCCCGGTGCTACCTGACCGGGATGGAGGTCGGATCGTGCACGTGCAAGAAGCACAAGGTCAAGTAACCGGCGTCGATCGGCACAGCCGCTCGATGCTGGCCGGCTACGACCCGGCCCGTCTCAACGCGGCGCGCGTGGCCGTCGTCGGGCTGGGCGCGCTCGGCCAGAACGTGGTGCAGAACCTGGCTCTGAGCGGGGTCGGCAACCTGCTGCTCGTCGACTACGACGCGTTCGAGGAGCGCAATGCCACCCGCTCGCCGTTCTTCCCGACCGGCGACGAGGTCGCCCGGCTGGGGCTCGGCAAGGCGCCGGTGGTCGCCAACCGGGCCGCGGTCTGCGCGACCGCGGCCGACCCGTCGGTGCGCTACGCCGAGTCGCTCGTGCAGACCGCCGGCGACGGGGTGATCCGCTGGGCCGACGTGGTCGTGTCCGCGGTGGACAGTGTGTCGGCCCGGGCCTGGCTCGCCGAGCGGTCCCGCATCCACGGCCGGGTGATGGTCGAGGGCGGGTTCGCCGCCGCCGAGTTCAACCTCTCCGCCTTCCTCGGGACGAGCGGCGCGGTCTGCTACCGGTGCCTGAACCCGGGCCGGCAGTCGTCCGGCTCCTGCCGCGCCTACGCCCGGACGGCCGAGAGCGTGTCGATCATCCCGGCCATCCAGACGTCGGCCGCGGTGCTCGGCGGGATGATGGCCGAGCAGGTGATCCAGATCCTGATCGGCAACCAGGAGTGGGCCGGGCGGACATCGCCTGCACCCGGTGCCACGAGATGTGCCGGGTCCGGGCCACCGAGTCGGCCTGGCTGGCCCGTCCGCTCTGCCAGGGCTGTGACGGCCCGTGGCCGCGGGCCGAAGCGGGAACGGCGCCGCAGGCCGTGCAGCTGCTGTCCCTGGACGACGAGGTGAGTGCCCGGGTCGGCGCGATCACGAGCGAGGCGATCGGCGTACGTCCGGGCGGCGCCGTCGTGGTGATGGACGGCGAGGGACAGCACGGCCTGGTCCTGATCACCGGTGACGCCGAGCGGGCGTGGCGGCCGGCGACGCCCGACCCGACGTCCATGACCGCGATCCGCCGCCACCCCGCGACGCCGGGACAACGCGTTTCCGCCGAGGACACCTGACCGAGCCTTGCCGAGCTCTACCACCTGCGGGAACGCGCCTATCGGCCGTAGGGTCTCGGCATGGAGACGCATACTCTCGCCGTTCCCGGCGCCGACCTGGTCTATGACGTCCGCCCGGCCGACGGCCCGCACCGGCCGCTGCTGATGATCGGGCAGCCGATGTCCGCGGAGGGTTTCGGCGCGCTGGCCGAACACTTCACCGACCGTACGGTGATCACCTATGACCCGCGCGGTCTCGGCCGCAGCAAGCGCACCGACGGCCGGCTCGACAACACGCCGGCGCAGCAGGCGGCCGACCTGCACCTGCTGCTGGCGGAGCTCGGCCTCGGACCGGTCGACGTCTTCGCCAGCAGCGGCGGCGCGGTGACCGCCCTGGAACTGGTCACCAAGCACCCGTCGGACGTGGCGACGCTGGTGGCGCATGAGCCGCCGATCAACAACGTGCTGCCCGACGCCGCTCTCGCCGATCGCGGCCGGGCCGCCTTCAACGACGCGTACGAGGCCGGCGGCCGGGGCCCCGGGATGGCGGCGTTCATCGCGATGACGTCGTGGCCGGGTGAGTTCACCGAGGAGTACTTCGCGCAGCCCGTGCCCGACCCGGCGGCGTTCGGGCTGCCGGCCGAGGACGACGGCGACCGCGACGACCCGCTGCTGTCGAAGAACTCGTGGGCGGTCACCGACTACCGCCTCGACGTGCCGGCGCTCACGGCCGCGCCGACCCGGATCGTGATCGCGGTCGGCGAGGAGACCGGCGACACCTACACCGCGCGTACGGCCCGGGCCATCGCCGCCGAGCTCGGCCTGGCGCCGGTGGTCTTCCCGTCGCACCACGGCGGCTTCCTCGGTGGCCAATTCGGCTACGCGGGCAAGCCCCCCGAGTTCGCCGCCACGCTGCGCGGTGTGCTCGATCAGCCGTAGGTCGGGTCGGGTGCATCAGCCAAGCGCGAGGCGGTTTCCCCGGCCACCCGCGCCGAGAACCACGCCTTCGAGACGTCTGATCGCCCGCAGGGCCTCGTCGCGGTGCTTGGCCTGCTTGAGCCGGCCGGGGAGCCGGGCCACCACCGAGCGGCTGTAGGCCCCGCTCTGGCGCTCGCGCAGATCGGCACCCAGAAAGCTTTTCAGGTACGCCAGGTGCGCCGCGTTGAACGCCCACAGCGTGAGGCCGGCGCACGGCGTCCGCAACGCCAGCGGGAGGCCGAAGCAGCTGTCGACCAGCGCGCCGGGCACCCCACGGGAGTGCACCGTGACGGCCGCCGTCGTCACGTGACCGCAGTCGTCGCAGGTCACGTTCATCGTCCGGGCTCGCGGCGCCGCCGGCAGGTGCTGGCCGGCGCGCAGCGGACGACTGAACCCGCCACACCGGCACCGCGCCCGGACGCACACCGGCCCGGCCCATTCCGCCGGTTCCCGCCGGGCGAACCCGCACCCCGGGCACACCACCGACGCCGGGCACCAGCGCCGCCGCTCGTCGTCCCAGTCCCGCCGCACCGAAGCCACGGCCGCACATCGCGGGCAGGCGACCAGGAACTCCCCGGCGAACGCGTTCAGCCACCGCCCCTCGTCCACGAACCGCGTCTTGACCACGGCGCGAGCCTAGGCCCCATTTGGTGATGACCATTACGCTCTAGCGACGTTGGTCGATCCCTGAGGAGGCGTCGTGGCTCGAGCCCTGAACCTGTTGTCGACCGTGGTCCTGGCCTGCACCGCGCTGGTCGGGTTCGGCGGCCCGGCGAGCGCGGCGGAACCGGAGCCCGAGGTCATCGCCATCGACCTGCTGCTGGCCGGCTCCTACACCGATGCCGTGCGGGACGCGATGGAGGTCTGGAACACGAGCGTGCCGACGATCCGGTTCGTCGAGCAGGACACGCCGGCGGCGCTGCGGGTCAAGGAGTACAAGACGGCCAACGGCACCAGCTCGCACGTCTACATCAACGGCGCCGGGCGCGGCTGGGTCTACCTGGAGGTCGGCGACGCCGAGGTCTACCGGCCGTCCCGGATCGCCGTGCACGAGCTGGGCCACATCCTGTCGCTGCCCGACCTGGGGCCGGGCAGCCCGTGCGCCAAGGTGATGTCGGGCGCCTGGGCGGGCGCGGACTGCGTCAACGACCAGCCCGACGCCGAGGAGGTCGCCGAGGTCAGCGACTTCTTCGCCGCCCACGACGTCGGCGACCCGGTCCCGTGGTGGGGCGGGTTCGCCCGATAGCCCGGCCTCGGCGAGCAGGGTCATGCCCCGGCGCGGCTGGCGCCCGCCGCCTTGACCAGGGCGATCGTCTGCTCGATGGTCTGGGCCCGGTCGGCCGCGAAGGCCTGGTCGATGACCACCAGCGGGTCGGCCGGGTAGACCAGCGCCGAGATGTGCAGGTGGCCGCCCGGGATGTCGGTCGCGCCCAGGGCCAGGCGCAGCCGGTTGGAGCGGTACATGCTCTCGTTCGAGAGGTAGTTGCCGCCACCGCCGGACTGGGCCTGCCCGCCCGGGGTCGGTCCGGTGGTCTTGCAGGTCACCGGCCCGGTCGGGCGGTCAGCCGCGGCCCACTCGCAGATCTGCTGGTTGAGGCGGGTCGGCCACGGGGTGGTCCGCGCGTCGATCATCGCCTGGTAGGGCAGCGTCGTCTCGATGAACTCGGGCTGCGGGTCGGGCTGCGGCCAGCCGGCGGCCGGCGGGATCGGCTCGGGCGTGCCCTCGTTGTTGTTGTCCGGGTTGCCGCCGCGCCAGGCCGCCGCCCACTGCTCGATGTTCATGGTGCCGCGGTTGCCCTGACTGATCGTCATGATCAGGTCGGCCCGCTGCCCGCCGCTGTCCCCGGCCAGATGCGGGCCGAACGCGTCCTCGACGATCCCCGCGTTGAAGCCGGACCAGGTCACCGGCAGCGCCACAGCCTGGATCTGGATCGTCTTCCGCCCCGCCTTGAACGTCACACCGTCCAGTTGCAGCGCCGACGCGCCGGACGGGTTGGAGCGCCGGATCTCATTGTTCAGCTGGTACGGGTCGAAGCCGCTGACCAGGACTTTCGTCACCGCTTCGCGGTTCGGGAAGGCGTTCGAGGTGATTCCGCGCGAGGCATATTCGAAGGTACGCAACAGAGCGGCGCGATCACCATCGGAAACGGCGAACGACGGCCGCCACTGGCGCAGGTCCCGCGTACCCACCAGGCGGGCCCAGTAGAGCGGACGGTCGTCGTACCTCTCGATCGTGCCCATCCACAGCCGGCCCTGAGCCCGCTCCACCGCGTCGTGCCACAGGACCCGGCCGCGTTGGTTGAGCACCCGCTCGGCGGCGGCGACCGACCGGGCCCGGCACAGCTCCGCCCGCAGACCATCCACATAGGAGGTGAACCCGCCCGCCTCCACCAGCGCCGACGGCACCTGCTGACCGCCGGGCAGCGCGGGCGTGTCGATCCGCGACTCCTCGAAGGTGGTCGAGGCGGTGCGGTCGAAACAGGCGGGCGGCGCGGCCTCCGCCGCCGGCGCGGCGACAAACGGTCCGGCCAGAGCAATGGCGGCCGCGGCAAGCTTCCGAGACATGATCAAGGTGACCTCCGATCGATGTCCGACGATCTTATCGATCCGCGACCCCGTCCGTCACCGTCCGCGTCTGTTGACGCTCTCACTACCCGGGGCCCACATCCCGAGCCACTGCTCGGCATCCCCGACACAAAACCGCTCCACCTCGCCAAACCCCAGCTTCGCCGCGAGCCGCACAGAGCCCACGTTGGCGGTCTGAGTGGCGAGCACCACCGGCTCACCGGGCATGACAACCGGGAGCCGATCCACCCACGACCCCTGACCTAGGGGGCAGCGCCCGACGGCCGAGCATGGTCGCTGATCTGCCGGTCGAGGTCGGCGACGACTTCGTGCTGGCGTAACGTCGCCCAATAGAGCCCCAGTGCCGCATAGGTCGTCGCCAGATTGCGCCGGGTGGTTGCTTCGCCGACGCGGTCACCGACCTCCAGCCGGATCGGCAACGCCTGCAGGAAGTAGGTCAAGGCCTGCTGCTGGTTGCCGAGCTCGGCGTGGACACTGCCGATGTTGTCCAGGGCGGTGGCTTCGCCGGCGCGGTCGCCGCCCTCCCGCTTGATGCGTAAGGCCTCCAGGAAGTAGGTCAGGGCCTGCTGCTCATCGCCGAGCCCGGCGTGCACCAGGCCGACATTGTTCAGGACGGCGCCTTCGCCGAGGCGGTCGCCGAGTTCCCGGGTGATGGGCAACGACTGCTGGAAGTAGGAAAGGGCCTGCTGGTGGTCACCGAGGCTGAAGTGCACCATGCCGATGTTGTTCAGGACGGCCGCTTCGAAGCTGTGGTCGCCGCGCTCGCCTCCGGCCGTCAACGCCTGCCGGTAGTGGGTCAGGGCCTGCTGCTGGTCGCCGAGCCCGTCGTGGACGATGCCGATGTTGTTCAACGTGTCTGCCTCGCCGACCCGGTCGCCGGCCTTGCGGTACCGATGCAGAGCCTGCTCGTAGCTGGCCAAGGCGGGCCGGCGCCGGCCGGTCGCATGCTGGGCCCACCCCAGGCAATAGAGGGCGTCAGCGTCCGGGCCGAAGGACAGCGTCGCCGACGCGATGGCCTCGACCGCCGCGAACCGGGACAGCGGCAGCCACATCCGGGACACCCGGTTCCCGGCCTTTCTCGCGATCACCGGCTCCCGCCCGGCCACCGCCAGCCGATGCACCTCGGCCCAGCGGTCCACCCAGCGCTCCGAGTCATCCGGAACCGGAGACCTCGATCCGGCCGGCGCATCAGCGGCATTCCTCGGACCGGCGTCGTCCACCCCTCGACCGTACTGACCACGATCGACCAGGTACAGGGACGATCATCCGGTTCGTTGCCGCGGAGCGGATGTCCCGTCAGGCGGTGGCACCGGCCTTGGCCGCGGCGCCCGCGATGACCACGTCCAGGCAGTCGCGGAACACGTCGTCGACGGTGCGGGCAGGTTGGAAGTATTCGGTCAGCGCGGCCATCACGGTGGGGTGCTGCTCGGTGAAGGCGGCCATGTCGAAGTCTTTCAGCGCCTCGGCGTCGGGGCGGGGGGCCTGCTCCTCGAGGACGTGGCCGACGGTGAAGCGCTCGACCGTCAGGACCGACACGCGGGCCTGGCGCAAGGAGACGCCGCGCGCCACCAGGGTGCTCATTGCCTGCTCGGAGATCGCCGCCATGGTGGTGGAAAGCTGAGCGGCGGAGATGACCCGGGCGCCGTCGGGGTGGGCCAGCAGCGCCCGGCGCAGCCGCTCGGCCAGGCCGCTCAACCACTCCGGCCAGGGTTGAGCCGGGTCGGGCGGTGACAGGTCGCCGAACTCCTGGTCGAGGATCGCGTCGGCGATCGCGGTGACCAGGGCCGCCTTGTTCGGCAGGTGCCAGTAGAGGGTCGGCGACCGCACCCCCAGCCGCGCGGCGAGCTTGCGCGTGGTCACGCCGTCCAGGCCCTCGGCGTCCAGCAACGCCACGGCCTCGGCGACGATCCGCTGTCGATCCAGCGCCAAATGTGCCACCTCCGCGGGTCACTCTATCAGTGCTAGAGTCCCTCTATCACTGATAGAGAAGGAGTCGGCGATGGCAACCAAGCACTCGTTCCGCGGTCTGCTGCACGGGGCCTCACATCGCGTTCCCGGGGTTCCGGCGCATGTCGAGCGGGCGGCCGGACATCAGGGCACTACGGACCAAGGCCGCTCGCAGCGCCCGTTGAACCGCAGGCGGAACCACTCGCCCGCCCGCCCTCCCCGGTTTCTGGCCGCGTGGCAGCGCCGGGTCGCCGCGTTCTTCGGTCAGGAGCGGTAGTAAAGGCGGCGGTGCCGCACGAGATCTCGATCTTCGCGCGGAGAGATCCAGGGGGCGGCCGGCTCGTCGTGGTGCCGTGACCGGCGGCCGTCAGGTGAGGACCGGGCGGCGGGGGCGGGTGCCGGTCATCACGTTGGCGGCGAGCTGGGCCGAGAACGTTGTCCACCAGCGCGCGTCCAGGCCGGTAGGGGTGGCCACGATCGCGCGGTAGATGTCGTCGGCGGCCGGGGCGGGCAGGGCGACCTCCTGGGTGGCCCAGGCCTGCAGGGCGTCGTCGAGGTTCATGGTTGCTCCACGTCGTCGTAGGTGCGGAGGGCCTCGGCCAGGGCGCGGCGGGCCTCGGACAGGCGGTAGCGGACCGTGCCGGCCGGCACGCCCAGGGCCGTGGCCATCTCGGCGCTGGTCAGGCCCCCGGCCGCGGCCAGGGTCAGGGTGACGCGCTGCTGCTCGGGCAACCGCCGGATGGAATCGGCCACGACCGTCACCCGTTCGGCGGCGATCACCGAAGTGCTGGCCGGCGCCGCCGCGTCGGCGGGCTCGGCGCGCAGGGCGGCGTCGGTCGCGGCGCGGGTCCGGGACTGGCGGTGCTCGTCGATCGACAGGTTGCGGGCCACCGTGAAGATCCAGGCCCGCTGCCCGTCGTCGGAGAGGCCGGTCAGCTCGGGAAGTCGCCGCCAGGCGCGCAGGAACGTCTCCTGCATCAGATCCGCCGCCCGCCACCGGTCGCCGGTGCGGCCCACGAAGTAGGCGTGCACGGCGGTCCGGTGGGCGTCGTAGATCTTGCGGAACTCCACGCTGCGGTCCATGTGACGACCCGGACCTCAGCGCCGCGGTCCGTCGGCCACCCGGATCTGACCCATGGCGATCGTGGTCAGCACCTGCAGGGCCGGCACGACCTCGGCCGGCGCGACGACGTCGTCGAACAGGACCACGTCGGCCACCTTCTCGCGCAGCAGCTCGGCCGTGACACCGGCCGAGATCGTCACCGCGCCGAACGCGATGATGCTGATCTGATGGTCGAGCAGGCGGAAGTAGCCGGGGCCGAGCTCGACGTCCTCCAGGAAGACCCGCGGGTCGGCCGAGCGGTACCAGACCACCTGGCCCTGGGCGTCCATCCGGGCCTCGAGCTGGGCCTGGCCCGCCGCGGGGGCGATCAGCTGCCCGGCGATCAGGATCTGGTCGTACCCGACGTCGCCGATCTCCCCGGTGATGATCAACTGGCCGGCCGCGACCAGGATGTCGGTGGGCTCGCCGGTCAGGTTGGCCAGCGACGACCCGGACAGCTGGATCTGGCCGGACAGCGTCTTGACCCGGATACCCTCCTGGTGGCGGTAGTAGCTGACCGTCCCCACTCCCCCGCCCAGCACCCGGCCGAGCGCCGCCTCGCTGCCGCGGGGCGCGAACACCGAGCCGACCACGCTGATCCGCTGCGGCAGGTCGCCGGTCACCGCGCCGATGACGACCAGCACGCCGACCACGATCAGGATCTCGTCGGGCGAGCCGATGCCGTCCCCGCCGACGACCAGCGGGCCGACGTGCACGCGGGGCTTCACGCCGTCCGGGAGGAAGACCGTCGACCCCACGTCCTCGGCCGGGATGGCCGCGTACGCGCCGGCCAGGGACTCGGGCACGACCACCACGCCGACCCGGCTGATCCGGGTGATCGCCGCCAGCTGATCGGGGCTGGTCAGATGGCTCAGATCGAGCATCCCCTGCGCGTCGATCACGCCACGCTCGTCGTCCGTCATCGCGCGCCTCCCATCGCGTTGCGGGCGACCTCCGGCGAGAGCCGCGCCGCCATGGCCATCAGCCACTGTGCCAGCATGATCCGTGAGCGGCTCGCCCGTGGGGCGACCGGAGTTCCTCGCCGGGCCAGCTCGGCCTCGCGCCGCAGTTCCTTCATCCGGACCACCGCGAGCAGGTACATGTCCGTCATCCCTCTCACCTCTGTTTTCCGGTCTCCTCAGGTACGACGGATGACCGGCGGAAGTGTTGGGTCCCCGGGCGCCACCCCACCGTTCGCCAGCCGGCCGACCCGAGCTACTACTTCGGCTCGGACAGCACGGTCACGCCCGGCGGTTAGGCCGACACCTCGGCGCGGGCCTGCTCGGCCATCCGGGCGATGACCGAGGCGTCGTTGCTCACCGCGGGACGACCGTCTCGATCGCCCACTGCCGGCAGGTGTCCAGCCGGTGTTGCACCATCGCCAGCTGCTCGGCCACCGGGCCGGGGCCGGTCGAGCCGGGCGTCGTGCGGGCCGCGAGCGCGGAACGCACCGACAGGACCTCGCGCACCGACGGGTCGAGGTGTTCGCTGACCGTCTTCAGGTCGTCGTCGGTGACCTCTTCCAGCTCACACTCCCGGGCCGCGCACAGGGCCACCAACCGGCCGGTGATCTCGTGGGCGTCACGGAACGGGACGTTCTTGCGGACCAGCCAGTCGGCGACCTCGGTGGCCAGCGAGAAGCCGACCGGCGCGGACGCGGCGAGACGGTCGACCCGGACGGTCATCGTCGAGATCATCCCGGCGAGCGCGGGCAGCAGCAGCTGGAGGGTGTCGACGGCGTCGAAGGCCGGCTCCTTGTCCTCCTGCATGTCGCGGTCGTAGGTGAGCGGCAGCCCCTTGAGCATGGTCAGCACCGCGACCAGCCCGCCGATCAGCCGGCCGCTCTTGCCCCGCGCGAGCTCGGCGATGTCCGCGTTCTTCTTCTGCGGCATGATCGACGACCCGGTGGCGAAGGCGTCGTCCAGTTCCACCCAGCCGAACTCGGTCGAGGTCCAGAGCACCACCTCTTCGCCGAGGCGGGACAGGTGCACGCCGATCAGCGACGTGACGAAGAGGAACTCGGCCACGAAGTCGCGGTCGGCCACCGCGTCCATCGAGTTGGCCGCGGGGGCGGTGAAGCCCAGTTCCTTGGCCACCGCCGCCGGGTCGAGCGGCAGCGACGAACCGGCCAGCGCGCCGCTGCCGAGCGGGGAGATCGCCGCGCGCCGGTCCCAGTCGGCGAGCCGGTCGAGGTCGCGGAGCAGCGGATGGACGTGGGCCAGCAGCCAGTGGCCGAAGCTGACCGGTTGGGCGTGCTGGAGGTGGGTCATGCCGGCCGCCGGCGTGTCCACGTTCAGCGCCGCCTGCTCGGTCAGCGCGTCGGCCAGCTCGATCACCGCGGCGGCCACCCCGCGGGCGTGGTCGCGCAGGTAGAGCCGGAGGTCGGTGGCGACCTGGTCGTTACGGGACCGGCCGGCGCGCAGCTTGCCGCCGAGCGACCCGAGCCGCTCGAGCAGGCCGCGTTCCAGCGCGGTGTGCACGTCTTCGTCGTCGACGGTGGGCCGGAACTCGCCGGACGCGCAGGCCGCCTCGAGGTCGTCGAGGGCGGCGAGCATCTTGCCCAGCTCGTCGGGATCGAGGAGCCCGGCGGCGGCCAGCACCCGGGCGTGGGCCCGGGAACCGGCGAGGTCGTAGGGCGCCAGCCGCCAGTCGAACTGCACGCTGACGGAGAGCCGGGCGAGGGCCTCGGCCGGGCCACCGGCGAACCGGCCGCCCCACAGAGAAGTGCGATCAGTCATGCGAGCCGCTTGTTCCGCGCCGACGCCATCCGTGACGGCAACCCCCAGAGCTGCACGAATCCCTTTGCGAGGGACTGGTCGAACGTGTCCCCGGTGTCGTAGGTCGCCATCCCGAAATCGTAGAGGCTGGCCTCGGAGCGCCGGCCGGTGACCACCGCCCGGCCGCCGTGCAGGGTCATCCGCACCTCGCCGGACACGTGTTCCTGCGTCTCGGCGATGAACGCCTCCAGCGCGTCGCGCAGCGGCGAGAACCAGAGACCGTCGTAGACGAGCTCGCCCCAGCGCTGGTCGACGGTGCGCTTGAACCGGGCCACGTCCCGCTCGACGGTCACGTTCTCGAGCTCCTGGTGGGCGGTGATCAGGGCGATCGCGCCAGGCGCTTCGTACACCTCGCGGCTCTTGATCCCGACGAGGCGGTCCTCGACCATGTCGAGCCGGCCGACCCCCTGGGCGCCGGCCCGGCGGTTCAGCACGGTGATCGCCTCGAGCGGGGTCACCGTCTCACCGTCGATCGCCACCGGGTTGCCGCGGTCGAAGGTGATGGTGATCTCGTCGGCGTCGCGTGGCTCGGCCGGGTTCGACGTGTACGAGTACAGCTCCTCGATCGGCGCGTTCCAGATGTCCTCCAGGAAGCCGGTCTCCACCGCGCGTCCCCACAGGTTCTGATCGATCGAGTAGGGCGACTTGTGCGACACGTCGATCGGCAGGCCCTTCTCCTCGGCCAGCGCGATCGCCTTGTCCCGGGTCCACGCGAAGTCGCGGGCCGGCGCGATCACCCGCAGGTCGGGCGCCAGCGCGCCGATGCCGACCTCGAAGCGGACCTGGTCGTTGCCCTTGCCGGTGCAGCCGTGCGACACGACCGTGCCGCCGTGCTGCTGGGCCGCCTCGACGAGGTGCCGCACGATCAGCGGCCGGCTCAGCGCCGAGACCAGCGGGTAGCGGTCCATGTAGAGGGCGTTGGCGCGCAGCGCGGGCAGGCAGAAGTCGGCCGCGAACTCCTCGCGGGCGTCCACCACGACGCTCTCCACCGCGCCGCAGTCCAGGGCACGCTGCCGGATGGCCTCCATGTCTTCGCCGCCCTGCCCGACGTCGAGCGCGACGGCGATCACCTCGCCGCCCACCTGCTCGGCGAGATAGGGAATGGCGACGGAGGTGTCGAGACCTCCGGAGTAGGCAAGTACGACCCGCTCGCTCACGGGGTGCTCCTTTCGACGATGTCGTTGGCGTGGCCGGCCCAGTCGGCGAGCTTGTCGGCCAGGGCCTTGCCACCGGTGACGTCGCGGGCCACGACGAGGATCGTGTCGTCGCCGGCGATGGTGCCGACGACGTCGGAGAGCCCGGAGCGGTCCAGCGCGCTGGCGAGGAACTGGGCCGCACCGGGCGGGGTTCGGAGGATGGCCAGGTTGCCGCTGGCGTCGACGCCGGTGAGCAGCTCGCGCAGCAGGCGGATGAGCCGGGCCGGGGCCTGCTCGGCGTCGCGCAGCGGGCGGCGGCCGTCTTCCGGGATGACGTAGGCGCCGCTGACCTTGACCGCGTTCAGTTCTTCCAGGTCGCGGGAGAGCGTGGCCTGGGTGACCTGCACCCCGTCGGCGGCGAGCAGCTCGCCCAGCTCGGTCTGCGAGCGGACCGCGCGCTCGCGGACCAGCTCGACGATCCGGGCGTGCCGACCGGCCCGCGTCCCGGGACCGGTCACGATTCCTCGCCGTGTTCGACCAGCCAGGCGAGCAGGGCCTTCTGGGCGTGCAGACGGTTTTCGGCCTGGTCGAAGATGGCGCTCTGCGGCCCGTCCATCACCTCGTCGGTGATCTCCTCACCGCGGTGGGCGGGCAGGCAGTGCAGCACGATCGCGTCGCGGGCCGCGGCGCCGACCAGCTCGGCCCGCACCTGGTAGGGCCGGAACGGCGTGAGCCGGTCGCGGCCGTCGCCCTCCTGGCCCATCGACGTCCAGGTGTCGGTGGCGACCACGTCGACGCCGTCGACCGCCTCGAACGGGTCGCGCAGCACCTCGACCGAGCCGTTGGTCCACGCCGCGATCTCGGCCGCGCGGGACACCACGGCGCTGGACGGGTCGTAGCCGGCCGGCGCGGAGACCCGGACGTGCATGCCGGCGGTCGCCCCGGCCAGCAGGTAGGAGTGCGCCATGTTGTTGGCCGCGTCGCCGACGTAGGCCAGCTTGACGCCCTTGGTGCCGCCCAGCCGCTCACGCACGGTCTGCAGGTCGGCCAGCAGCTGGCAGGGGTGGTAGCCATCGGTCAGCGCGTTCACCACCGGGACGCGGACGTCGGAGGCCAGCTCGGCCAGCCGGTCGTCGCCGTGGGTGCGCAGCACGATCGCGGACACATACCGCGACAGCACCCGTCCGGCGTCGGCCAGCGTCTCGCCCCGGCCGAAGTGGGTGTTCTGGGTGTCCACGATGATCGGGTTGCCGCCCAGCTCGGCGATGCCGGCCTCGAAGGACAGCCGGGTGCGCAGGCTCGGCTTGTCGAAGATGACCGCGACCGACTGCGGCCCGGCCAGCGGCTTGTAGCCGTAGCGGTCGGCCTTGAACGCGGCGGCCAGGTCGAGCACCTCGCCCTGTTCCTCCGGCGACAGGTCGTCGTCGGCGAGGAAGTGCTTCGTCACGGAAGGACCTCTTTCAGGGCGGTGAGGAACGCGTCGGCCTGCTCGGCGCTGAGGATCAGCGGAGGGGCGAGCCGGATGACGCCCGGCTGGACCGGGTTGACCAGGAATCCCTTGTCACGCAGGGCCGCCGCGACCGCCGCCGACGTGGCGCCGGGCAGCTCGAGGCCGAGCAGCAGGCCCGATCCGCGGACCGTGAGGCCGAGCGCCTCGGCGCCGCGCCGCAACTGCTCGCCGACCCGCTTGACGTGGTCGAGCAGCCCGTCGCCGGCGATGGTCCGGATCACTGCGAGCGCCGCCGCGCAGCACACCGGGTTGCCGCCGAACGTGGTGCCGTGAAGCCCCGGCGTGAACAGCTCGGCGGCCCGCCCGAAGGCCAGGCACGCGCCGATCGGCAGGCCACCACCGAGGCCCTTGGCCAGCGTGACGATGTCGGGTTCGACGCCGTCGGCCTGATGGGCGAACCAGTGCCCGGTGCGGCCGATCCCGGTCTGCACCTCGTCGAGCACGAGCAGCGCGCCGGTGGCGGTGCAGATCTCGCGGGCGGCGGCGAGGTAGCCGGGCGGCGGGACGATCACGCCGTTCTCGCCCTGGATCGGCTCCAGGATCACCATCGCGGTCGCGGTCGTCACCGCGGCCCGCAACGCCTCGGCGTCGCCGAACGGGATGTGGGTGACCTCGCCCGGTAGCGGCCGGAACGGGTCGGCCTTCGCCGGCTGGCCGGTCAGGGCCAGCGCGCCCATCGTGCGGCCGTGGAAGCCGCCCTCGGCGGCCACGACATGGGTGCGCCCGGTGAGCCGGGACAGCTTGAACGCGGCCTCGTTGGCCTCGGCCCCGGAGTTGCCGAAGAGCACCCGCCCGGGCCGGCCGGCCAGGGCCAGCAGCAGCTCGGCCAGCGCGACCGACGGCTCGGTGACGTAGAAGTTGGAGACGTGCCCGAGGGTGGCGATCTGCTGGGAGACCGCCTGGACCACGGCCGGGTGGGCGTGGCCGAGCGCGTTCACCGCGATGCCGCCGAGCAGGTCGACGTAGTCGCGGCCGTCCTCGTCGGTCAGCACCGCGCCGGCGCCGCGGACCAGGCCGAGCGGTGGCGTGCCGTAGTTGTCCATCATGGCCTGTTGCCAGCGGCCGACCAGCCCGCTCATGACGGCGTCACCATGGTCCCGAATCCCTCCGAGGTGAAGACTTCCAACAGGATCGAGTGGGCGACACGGCCGTCCACCACATGCGCGGCGGGCACACCGCCGCGGACCGCGCGCAGGCAGGCTTCCATCTTGGGGACCATGCCCGACTCGAGCGACGGCATCAGCTTCTCGAGGTCGTCGGCGCCGATCTCGGTGGTCAGCGACGAGGTGTCGGGCCAGTTGGTGTAGAGGCCGGGCACGTCGGTCAGGACGACCAGCTTGCGGGCGCCGAGGGCGACGGCCAGCGCCGAGGCGGCGGTGTCGGCGTTGACGTTGTGCACGACGCCGGCCGCGTCGGGCGCGACCGTGGCGACGACCGGGATGCGGCCCGCCGCGATCAGGTCGTCGACCGCGGAGGTGTCCACCGAGGCGACGTCGCCGACCTGGCCGATGTCGACCGGCTCGCCGTCGACCACCGCGTGGCGCCGGACGGCCGTGAACAGCCGGGCGTCCTCACCGGACAGCCCGACCGCGAACGGGCCGTGCTGGTTGATCAGGCCGACCAGCTCGCGGCCGACCTGACCGGTGAGCACCATGCGGACCACGTCCATCGCCTCGGGCGTGGTGACCCGCAGCCCGCCCTTGAACTCGCTCTCGATGCCGAGCCGGCCCAGCATGGCGTTGATCTGCGGGCCGCCGCCGTGCACGACGACCGGCCGGATGCCCGCGTAGCGCAGGAACACCATGTCGGCCGCGAACGCCGCCTGCAGCTCGGGGTCGATCATCGCGTTGCCGCCGTACTTGATGACCACCGTCTCGCCGTGGAAGCGCTCGAGCCACGGCAGCGACTCGATGAGCACGGCCGCCTTCTGGTGGGGGGTCATGGTCACGACGAGTACGCCGAGTTCTCGTGCACATAGGCGTGTGACAGGTCGGTGGTCCAGATCGTCGCGGACATCTCGGCCTCGTGAAGATTGATCCGGATGTTCACGTCACGGCCGGTCAGGTCGACGGAGGACCGGTCTTCCGCGGCCGCCCCGCTCTTGCACACCCACACGCCGTTGACCGCGACGTCGATCCGGTCGGGCTCGAACGCCGCCTTGGTGGTGCCGACCGCCGCCAGGATGCGGCCCCAGTTGGGATCGTTGCCGAACAGCGCGGTCTTCACCAGGTTGTTGCGGGCCACCGTGCGGCCGACCTCGACCGCGTCGGCCTCGCTGGCCGCGCCGTGCACCTCGATCGCGACGTGTTTGGTCGCGCCCTCGGCGTCGGCGATCAGCTGCTGGGCCAGGTCGTGGCAGACGGCGGTGACCGCCGCGGTCAGCTCGGCCTGCTCGGGCTGCACGTCGGAGGCGCCGCTGGCGAGCAGCAGCACGGTGTCGTTGGTGGACATGCAGCCGTCGGAGTCGATCCGGTCGAAGGTCAGCCGGGTCGCCTCGCGCAGCGCCTCGTCGAGCGCGTCGTTGCCGGCCACCGCGTCGGTGGTGATCACCACGAGCATGGTGGCCAGCGCGGGCGCCAGCATGCCGGCGCCCTTGGCCATGCCGCCGACACTCCAGCCCTCGCCGGCGCGGACCGCGGTCTTGGCCACCGTGTCGGTGGTCATGATGGCCTCGGCGGCCGCATCCCCACCGTCGGCGGTCAGCTTCTTGGCCGCGTGGGTGACGCCGGGCAGCAGCTTGTCCATCGGCAGCAGCTCGCCGATCAGCCCGGTCGAGCAGACCGCGACGTCGCCCGCGCCGATCAGCATCGGCCGGGCGGCGGCCCGCAGCGCCGCGGCGGTGTGTTCGGCCGTGGCGTGGGTGTCGCGGAAGCCCTGGCTGCCGGTGCAGGCGTTGGCGCCGCCGGAGTTGAGCACGACGGCCCGGACGATGCCGCCCTTGAGCACCTGTTCGCTCCAGAGCACCGGCGCGGCCTTCACCCGGTTGCCGGTGAAGACGCCGGCGACGGTGAAATCGGGGCCGTCGTTGACGACCAGCGCGACGTCGGAACGACCGCCGTCCTTCAGCCCGGCGGCGACCCCGCTGGCCCGGAAGCCTTTCGGCGCGGTGACGCTCATGGCGCGACCCCCAGGACGGACAGGCCCGCGGTCTCGGGCAGGCCGACCATCAGGTTGGCGTTCTGCACGGCCTGACCGGCCGCGCCCTTACCGAGGTTGTCGAGGGCGCTGACGACGATGATCCGCCCCGAATCGATGTCGACGGTCGCCTGCAGGTGACAGGAGTTGGAACCGGCGGTGGCGGCCGTGTGGGGCCAGACGCCCTCGGGCAGCACATGAACGAAGGGCTCGTCGGCGTAGGCCGCGGCCAGCACCGCACGCGGGTCGGGGCCCAATGCCTTGGCGGTGACCGTGGCCAGGATGCCGCGCGGCATCGGCGCGAGCACCGGGGTCATCGACAACGAGGTCGCGCCGGTGGCCTGCTTGATCTCGGGCACGTGCTGGTGGGCGCCGACCTTGTAGGGCGAAAGGTCGCCCATCACCTCGCTGGCCAGCAGGTTCACCTTGGCCGAGCGCCCGGCGCCACTGGTGCCGGAGGAGGCGACGACCACCACGTCGGCCGGATCGGCCGCCCCGGCGGCGATCAGCGGCGCCAGCGCGAGCGTGATCGTCGCTGCATAACAACCCGTGTTGGCCACCCGGTCGGACGCGGCGATCGCGGCCCGTTGGCCGGGCAGTTCGGGCAGCCCGTAGGTCCAGGTGCCGGCGTGGTCGCCGCCGTAGTACTTCGTCCACAGGGAGGCGTCTTCGAGACGGAAGTCGGCGCCCAGATCGACTACCTTGACCCCGGCCGGCAGCCGGCCCGCCAGGGCGGCCGACTGCCCGTGGGGTAAGGCGAGAAAGACCAGGTCAGCACCGTCGAACGAGCTCGGCTCGGTGGCTTTCAGCACCAGGTCGAGACCGGTCAGCTGGGGGTGCACCGCGGCCACCGGCGCACCCGCCTGGCTGTGGGCGGTGGCCGCCACCAGCTCGAACTCGGGGTGACCCGAGATCAGGCGCAGCAGCTCACCGCCCGCATATCCGCTCGCTCCCGCGACCGCGACTGAATAACCCATGCAGCCCTCCGTATGACTATGCAGAAGACCGTATCAAGTAACACGACGCGGAGACAACCGTGCCGTACGTCACCAGTCGTGCAGGGTGCCGTCCTTCAGCCGGTTGATGGGCAGATAGGCGGTCTGGTAGGGGTACTTGCCGGCCTCGTCGAGCGAGAGCCGGACGCCCAGCCCGGGGGAAGACCCGGGGTGCATGAGCCCGTCGGTGAAGCTGAACGACTGCTCGAAGACGAGATCCGTACGCGCGCCGTGCTTCATGTACTCCTGGATCCCGAAGTTGTGCACGGCGAGACCCAGATGCAGCGCCGCCGCCATGCCCACCGGCGAGATGTCGGTCGGCCCGTGGATGCCCGACTTGATGCCGTACTGCCCGGCGTACTCCAGGATCCGTTTGAGGTGGGTGATGCCGCCGGTGTGGGTCACCGCCGAGCGGACGTAGTCGATCAGCCGGTCGGCGATCAGCTGCCGGTAGTCGTAGACCGAGTTGAACACCTCGCCGATCGCCAGCGGCGTGGTGGTGTGCTGCCGGACCAGCCGCAACGCCTCCTGATCCTCGGCCGGGGTGCAGTCCTCCAGCCAGAACAGGTCGTACGGTTCGAGCGCCCGGCCCAGCCGGGCCGCCTCGATCGGGGTGAGCCGGTGATGCACGTCGTGCAGCAGCGGCAGTTCGGGACCGAACTCGGCCCGGACCGCCTCGAAGACGCCCGGCAGGTGCCGCAGGTAGGAACGACTGTCCCAGTCCTCCTCGACGGGCGCCGCCACCCGGCCGGCCGGCTCGTAGGCGACCGGACCACCGATGCCGTAGATCCGGTCCAGCCCCGGCACGCTGGTCTGCACCCGGATGGCGCGATAGCCCTCCGCGAGCAGCCGCCGGATCGAGTCGAAGAGCGACGGCAGGTCCGGCCCGCTGGCGTGCCCGTACGCGAGCAGCCCGCTCCGGGACGCCCCGCCCAGCAACTGGTAGAGCGGCATCCCCGCGGCCTGCGCCTTGAGGTCCCACAGGGCCACGTCGACGGCCGAGATGGCGGCCATCGTGACCGGCCCGCGCCGCCAGTACGCCCCGCGGTAGAGGAACTGCCAGGTGTCCTCGATCCGGTGCGCGTCCCGGCCGACGAGCAGCGGCGCCACGTGCTCGGCGAGGTACGCCACCACGCTCTGCTCCCGCCCGTTGAGGGTGGCGTCGCCCAGCCCGACGAGCCCGTCGTCGGTGGTGACGCGGAGCGTGACGAAATTGCGGTCCGGGCTGGTAACCACGACTTCGGCGGATTCGATGATCATGAGCGGCCTTTCCGGGAGGGTTCCGCCCGAACCGTAGTAGAAAGAGCACGTGGCCAACGAGGTGACGGTCCCGCTGCTGCCCTGCCGGGACGTCGACGAGATCACCGCCTTCTACGCGGTGCTGGGGTTCCGGGCGACCTATCGGCAGCCGGGCTACGTCGCCCTCCGCCGGGCCGACCTGAACCTGCACTTCTTCGTGGTGCCCGAGTTCGAGCCGGAGACCTCGTACGGCTCCTGCCTGGTGCTGGTGGACGACATCGGCGCGCTGCACCGGGCCTTCGCGGACGGCATGCGGTCCGCGTACGGGAAGGTGCTGGTCTCGGGGGTGCCGAGGATGACCAGGCCACGGGTACGCGCGGCGGCGCTCGGCGGTTTCAGCATCGTCGACCCGGCCGGCAACTGGATCCGGGTGATCGCCCACGGCGCCGAACGTGCCCCGGGCCCGCGGACCGTGCTGGCCCGGGCCCTGGAGCACGCCGTGGTGCTGGCCGACGTCCAGGAGGACCACGGGCGGGCGGCGGCCGTGCTGGACGGGGCGCTGGGCCAGGTGCCGCCCGAGGAGGATCCGGCGCTGATGGTCGAGGCGCTGGCCTACCGGGCCGAGCTGGCCCTGGTGCTGGGCGACGAGCGGACCGCCGCCGAGGCGCTGGACCGGGCCCGCGAGCTGGACGCGACCGGCGCCGAGCTGGCCGAGTTCGCCTCCGAGCTCGACCGCCGGGTGCGCGAGGTGGCCGGGACGGTGCTCGGCTACGAGGTCAGGGTCTGAGTCCCGAGCACGGTGACCAGCGCCAGCTTCTCGGCTGCTTCAGAACCAGGTTCCGCGGTGTACGCGATCAGCCGGAGATCGGTGCCGGCCGCGCTCAGCACGTCACAGTCGAGCTCGATCAGCCCGACCGCGGGGTGGTCGATGATCTTCCGGAACGCGACATGCACGCCCAGCACCCCGGAGTCCCACAGGTCGGCGAACCGGGCGCTGCCCGCCCGCAGCTCGGCGACCATCCGCGGCCCCCGGGGATCGTCCGGGTAGCGGCTCAGCGCGGTCCGGAGGTCGCCGACCATCTCCGACTCGAACGAGGCGGTCTGTTCCGGGGTCCGGACGACCCGGCCCGGGTCGTGGTCGAGGAAGTGCCGCCGGATGGTGTTGTGGGCCGGCCCCGGCTCGCCCATCAGCGCCGCCCACGGCGGGTTCCAGGTGACCATGGTCCAGAGCAGGTCGCACACCGCGACCGGGGTGCCGGCCAGCCGGTCGAGCAGCCGCTGGATGCTCGGGGTGAGGTGGCCGGGGATCAGGCCGCTGCCCGGCGGCACCAGGCCGGCCAGCCGGAACAGGTGCTCGCGCTCGTTGCCGGTCAGCCGCAGTCCCCGGGCCAGCGCCTCGACCACCTGCACCGAGGGCTGGGTGGCCCGGCCCTGCTCCAGCCGGGTCACGTAGTCGACCGAGATGCCCGCCAGCAGCGCCAACTCCTCGCGGCGGAGGCCGGCGGCGCGCCGGTGACCGTACGCGGGGAGACCGGCCGCGCCCGGCCCGATCCGGTCCCGCCAGGTGCGGATCGCCCGCCCGAAGTCCGAGGTGGTCATGCTGAGCCTCCTTTGGCATGCCCTTCTGGCCCTCGCCTGCGGCTGAGTGCCGCTCGGCGCAGGCGGTCATGCCCCCAAGTGTTCCCCTAAGCCCCCTGATGTTCCTGGTATCGCCAGTCCTAGCCACTGACACGTGTAGGTTCCGGAACCGCCGCGGGGTGACGGAACCGGTTCCGGACTGTCAGACTGCGGTATCTGGTCCCCAAAAAGTGTTATCGCTCATCGATCCCCCGGAGGTCCCCCCAAGTGCCCGCTGACGATCCGTACCGTGATCCCGCGCTCCCCGTCGACGAGCGCGTGCAGGATCTGCTGGGCCGGATGACCCTGCCCGAGAAGGTCGGGCAGATGCTCCAGCTGGACTCCCGCGGCGACCTCAAGGAGATCGTCACGGACAAGCTGGCCGGGTCGATCCTGCACACCTCGCCGCAGAAGCTGCTGGAGGCGATCGACCTCGCGGCCGGCACCCGGCTGGGCATCCCCCTGCTCACCGCCGAGGACTGCATCCACGGTCACTCGTTCTGGCCCGGCGCGACGATCTTCCCGACCCAGCTCGCGATGGCCGCCTCCTGGGACGCCGGCCTGGTCGAGCGGGTGGCCCGCACCACGGCGGTCGAGGTGTCCGCGACCGGCGTGCACTGGACCTTCTCCCCCGTCCTGTGCATCGCCCGCGACCTGCGCTGGGGCCGGGTGGACGAAACCTTCGGCGAAGATCCGTACCTGATCGGCGAGCTGGGCGCGGCGATGGTCCGCGGCTACCAGGGCGGCGGGCTGACCGACCCGACCGCGATCCTGGCCACGGCCAAGCACTTCGCCGGCTACTCCGAGACGCAGGGCGGCCGGGACGCCAGCGAGGCCGACCTGACCCCGCGCAAGCTGCGCGCCTGGTTCCTGCCGCCGTTCGAGCGGGTGGCCCGCGAGGGCGTGGCCACGTTCATGCTCGGCTACCAGTCGATGGACGGCGTGCCCATCACCACCAACCGGTGGCTGCTCAACGACGTGCTCAAGCAGGAGTGGGGCTTCACCGGCACGCTGGTCACCGACTGGGACAACGTCGGCCGGATGGTCTGGGAGCAGCAGGTCTGCGCCGACATCGCCGAGGCCGCGGCGGCCGCCGTCCGGGCCGGCAACGACCTGATCATGACCACCCCCGGCTTCTTCGAGGGCGCACAGCAGGCGATCGAGCGCGGGACGCTCGAGGAGTCCGAGATCGACGAGGCCGTACGCCGGATCCTGCGCCTGAAGTTCCGCCTCGGGCTCTTCGAGAACCCGCGCGGCCCGGACGCGGCCCGGCAGGCGGCGGTGATCGGCGCACCCGAGCACAGCGCGCTCAACCTGGAGACCGCCCGCCGCTCGCTGGTGCTGCTGCGCAACGACGGCGTGCTGCCGCTCGCCGGAACCAGCAAGATTGCCGTCCTCGGCCCCAACGCCGACGACGTGTCGGCCCAGCTCGGCGACTGGGCCGGCGACTCCGGCCAGGTCGACTGGCTGCCCGACGGCCACCCCCGGGAACTCACCGAGACGGTGCTGGACGGCTTCCGCGCCCTGTTCACCGATGTCGTCCACGCCCGCGGCGCCGGCGTCGTCCAGCTGGTCCCCGACCCCGGGGGCACGCACTTCCCGGACGGCCAGCCGCGCCCGCCGGTCGCCCAGGGCGTCCCGGTCGACCAGGCCGAACTGGCCGAGGCGGTGGCCGCCGCCCGCGACGCCGACGTGGCGGTCGTAGTCGTCGGCGACACGGTCGCGCTGACCGGCGAGAGCAAGTCGACCGCCACCCTGGAGCTCCAGGGCGGCCAGGTGGCGCTGCTGGAGGCGGTGGCCGCCACCGGAACGCCGATGGTGGTCGTCCTGATCAACTCGAAGCCGCTGGTCCTGCCCCCGGCCGCGGTCGGCGCGGCGGCCGTCATCCAGGCCTTCAACCCGGGCATGCGCGGCGGCCGGGCGATCGCCGAGCTGGTGCTGGGCGCGATCGAGCCGACCGGCCGGCTGCCGATCACCATGCCGCGGCACGTCGGCCAGCAGCCGGTCTACTACAACCAGATCCGCGGCCAGCACGGCCGCCGCTACGCCGACCTCAGCCAGGAGCCGCAGTTCGTCTTCGGTGAAGGCCTGAGCTACACCACGGTGGAGTACGCCGACCTGGTCCTTCTCGACGAAGAGCCGCCCCGGGACGGCACGGTCCGGGCCCGGATCACCCTCACCAACACCGGCGACCGCCCCGCGGTGGAAACCGTTCAGGTGTACGTCAGCGACCTCGTCACCAGCGTGACCTGGGCCGAGAAGGAGCTGAAGACCTACCGGCAGGTGACCGTGCCGCCGCGGTCCTCGACCACCGTCGATCTCGAACTGCCGGTGGCCGACTGCACGCTGGTCACCGCGGACGGCCGCCGGGTGGTCGAGCCGGGCGCGTTCCAGCTCCAGGTCGGACCCAACTCTCGTGACCTGATCGTCGCCCGCTTCTCGGTCACGGCCTGACAGAATCGGGCGGGTGCAGAGCCTGCCCGACGACTTCGACACCGGCGAGCTGGCCGCCGCCCTGACCCGCGAGTGGGGCGTGGCGGTGGCCCGGCTCGACCACGCGCCGGTCGGCTTCGGCAGCCACCACTGGATCGCTCGCGACCCGTCCGGCGGCCGGTGGTTCGTGACCGTCGACGATCTGGAGATCGGTCGCTTCGCGGCGGCCGAGACCCACGACGACGCGTACGCCCGGCTGGGTCGCGCCCTGGCCGCGGCCCGGGCGCTGCGCCAGACCGGCGCGGGTTTCGTGGTGGCACCGGTGCCGACCGCGGGTGGCCGGCCGGTCGTGCGGCTCGGTCCCCGCTGGGCGGCGGCCGTCTATCCCCACGTCGAGGGCACCAGCTTCCGGTGGGACGAGTGGACCGGTGACGACCATCGGCACGGCGTACTCGACATGGTCGTGGGTGTTCATGCCGCACCACCGGTCGTGCGCGAGAAAGCCGGCGTGGACGACCTCAGCGTGCCCCGCCGCGACGCGGTGGCGGCCGCGCTGACCGGCCCGCCCACCGGCGACGGCCCGTACGCCGGCCGCACGGCGGCGCTGCTGGCCGAGCACGCCGACCAGGTGGCGGCCCGCTACGCCCGCTACGACGAGCGCACCGCCGGGGTCGACCGCTCCCGCGACGTGCTGACCCACGGCGAGCCCCACCCGGCCAACAGCATGCGCACCGCCGGCGGCTGGCGCCTGATCGACTGGGACACCGCCCTGATCGCGCCGCCCGAACGCGACCTGTGGCTGCTCGGCGACCAGATGACCGACGCGTACGCCCGGGCCACCGGCACCGACCCGCGGCCCGAGGTGCTGGCCCTCTACCGCGAGTGGTGGGACCTGGCCGACCTGGCCATCGGCGTGGCCCGCTTCCGCGGCGTCCACCACGGCGGCCAGGACGACGACGACACCTGGCAGATCATCGAGCGCGTCATCAGAGCCTCCTGACCGGCGGACTGAGGTAGATGTCATCTACGTAGATGACATCTACCTCGAGGCTTGACCGGGCCTGCCAAAGTCGGCCTGTGCTCATCAAGTGGTTCCGCCGCGTAGTCGTCGCCGGTTCGCTCGCGGTGGCCGCCGCGGTGCTCACGATGGCCGCCGGCGCGTTCTGGGTCAAAGGCGTTTCCGCAGGTCATGTGTACGCCGACGCGGCGGCCGCGCCGAGTGCCCCGGTCGCGCTGGTGCTCGGCGCGGAGATCTACGCCGACGACGAACCGTCACCGTTCGTGGTGGCCCGGCTGGAGATCGCGCGGCAGCTGTACGCCGCCGGCAAGGTCAAGGCGATCCTCGTCTCGGGAGACCACGCCAGGTGGGCGTACAACGAGCCGGGCGCGATGTTCCGATGGCTGGTCCAGCACGGTGTGCCGGGGACGCAGGTGGCGCTCGACCACGCCGGCTTCGACACCTACGACTCGTGTGCCCGGGCCCGGCAGATCTTCGGCGTACGGAAGGCCATTGTCGTCACGCAGAGCTATCACATCGCGCGGGCGGTCGCCCTCTGCCGCAAGCTCGGCGTGGACGCGGACGGGGTCGGCGACGACTCCGCGCGGATCTACCGGCAGCCGTGGCTGTCCAGCTCGGGCCGGGAGCGGATGGCGGTCGTGAAGGCGATGCTGGATGTCGCTTCCGGCCGCGATCCGGTATTTCTCGGACGCTACGAGACGTCAGTGGATGATGCGCTGCGTTGATCGCAGCCCGTGTGCAGCATTTGACATAGATGACCGTAGACACGTACGGCGATGTAGACCAAAGTGTCCGGTATGGCAGACCGGCGAGCCTTCCTTTCCGCGTCCGCCGCGGCAGCCGTCGCGGCTCCGTTCCTCGGCCACCCCGGCCAGGCCCTGGGCAGCCCCGAGGCCACCGCCTCGCCGCGCACCCGCATCCGGCCGCAGGCCCCCGACCGGGAACTCAAGGAGGTGCTGCGCGAGATCGACCCGCGCCGCATCGAGCGAACCGTCCGCCGCCTCGCCGATTTCGGCACCCGGCACACCCTGTCCGCGCAGGACGACCCGGTCCGCGGCATCGGCGCCGCCCGCGACTGGATCTTCGAGCAGATGCAGCGGTACGCCGCCGCGTCGGCCGGCCGGATGACGGTCGAGCTCCAGTCGTTCATCCAGCCGGTCAGTCCCCGGGTGCCCGCGCCGACGCGCATCACCAACATCGTCGCCACGCTCCGCGGCGCCGCCGACCCCGACCGGGTCTACGTGGTGACCGGCCACTACGACTCCCGGGTCACCGACGTGATGAACGCGACGGCCGACGCCCCCGGCGCCGACGACGACGCGTCCGGTGTGGCCGCCGTGATGGAGCTGGCCCGGGTCTTCGCCACCCGCGACACCGAGGCGACCATCGTCTTCGCCGCGGTGGCCGCCGAGGAGCAGGGCCTGTACGGCTCCGACCACCTGGCCCAGGCCTACAAGGACGCGGGCGCCGACATCCAGGGCATGTTCAGCAACGACATCGTCGGCACCGGCGACGCCCATGACGGCACCCCGCCCGAACACCGCACGGTCCGGCTCTTCGTCGAGGGCGTGCCCACCGCCGAGACGCCGGCCGAGGCGACCACCCGGCAGTCGGTCGGCGGTGAGAACGACGGCGCGTCCCGCCAGCTCGGCCGGTTCGTCCGCGACGTGGCCGAGAACGCCGAGACCGGCATGAAGATCCGGGTCGTCTGGCGCCGCGACCGCTACCTGCGCGGCAGTGACCACGTCTCGTTCCTGCGGCGTGGCTACCCCGCGGCCCGTTTCACCGAGCCGCGCGAGAACTTCCGCCTGCAACACCAGGACGTCCGGGTGGAAGACGGCGTGCAGTACGGCGACCTGCCCCGGTTCTGCGACTTCTTCTACATCGCCCGGGTGGCCCGGGTGAACGCCGCGGTCCTCTGGTCGCTGGCCCAGGCCCCGTCCACCCCGCGCGACGTCATCATCGACACCACCCAGCTGACCAACGCCACCACGCTGCGCTGGCGGGCCGGCACCGACACCGATCTGGCCGGCTACGAGGTCGTCTGGCGCGAGACCACCGAACCCGACTGGACCCACGGCACCCTGGTCGGCGCCGTCTCGTCGGCCACGATCGACATCTCCAAGGACAACGTCCAGTTCGGCGTACGCGCCATCGACCGCACCGGCCACCGCAGCCCGGTCGCCGCCCCGCGCCCGGGCAGCTGAGCCGGCGGGCCGAGCAACTGAGGCCCCGCGGCCGGGCGGCTAGGAACGCGCGTCGCGAGCGTCCAGCCGGGCCACCCGGCGGACGCCGGCGGTGCGGCGGTAACTCGCGTCGAGGAGTTCGGCCATCTCGTCCCAGTCGGTGTCGTCGGCCAGGTCGACGCCCAGCCAGCCGGACGGACCCAGGTAGGCGGGCACGAAGCAGCGTTCCGACGCCGACAGCATGGCCTCGCGTTCGTCCGGGCCGGTCAGCACCATCAGCGCGCGCTCGTGGCGGATCCACTCACCGTCCCGCTTGACCGAGCCGCCGTAGTAGGCGAAGGCCTTGGTCGTGTAGAAGGCGGGGTGGCCGTGCGAGATCTTCTCGGCCGCGTCGGGGAAGGCCAGCGCCAGGTCACGGACGCGGGCCAGGATCGGGTCGTCGTCGTCGAACATGATCGGGTGCGCCACCACAGCATGAAAGCACGAGCCGGTCAGACCGGGTAGGGCTGCACGGACCTCGAGCCCGCGGGAGCATACGGTCTGTACCCCGACGGACGCGGGAACATCAAGCTCTTGATCTTGAGGGTTGAACGGCGAGGCCAAAACCCAGCGTCCCCGGCGAAGGGGGGGTCTATGATTTCGGCGTGGCGACAGGGAGATGGTTTACGCGGCCCGCTGGTTGACGGGTCCTTCCTCGCGCGATTACTCCGCGATTCCTCCCCGACCGGTGGGCTACGGCACAGCCGTCCGTAAACTGCCCGATGGCTCATCCGGTGTGAGGGAGTTCGCCGCATCATGTCCTACCGCAACGATCCGTACGATCCGAAGCAGGCCGCCCTGCTCGACCCGTCGGCGCTCGACGCCGCCGTCACCGCCGCCACCGCGGACTTCGCGGCCGCGAAAGACCTCGACGCGCTCGGTGGGCTGAAGCCCGCCCACCTCGGCGACCGCTCGCCGGTGTCGCTCGCGCGCCGCGAGATCGGGTCGCTGCCGCCGGCCGCCAAGTCCGACGCCGGCAAGCGCGTCAATCTCGCCCGGCAGGCGGTCCAGGGCGCGTTCGACGCGCGCCTGGCCGAGCTGGAGCTGGAACGGGCCGCGCGCGTGCTGGTCGAGGAGCGCGTCGACGTCACCCTGCCCTGGGACCGGCGTCCGCGCGGCGCCCGGCACCCGCTGACCACGCTCATCGAGCACATGGCCGACCTGTTCATCGGCATGGGCTACGAGATCGTCGACGGGCCCGAGCTCGAACTCGAGTGGGTGAACTTCGACGCCCTCAACATCGGGCCGGACAACGCGGTGCGCGGGTCGATGGACACCTTCTACGTCGACCTGCCGGGCCTGGTCATGCGCACGCACACCTCGCCCGGCCAGGTGCGCACCATGCTCACCCGGACGCCGCCGATCTACGTGGTCAGCCCGGGGCGGGCGTACCGGTCGGACGAGCTGGACGCCACCCACAGCCCGGTCTTCCACCAGATCGAGGGCCTGGTCGTCGACGAGGGCATCACCATGGCCCACCTGCGCGGGACGCTCGACCATTTCGCCCGGGCCATGTTCGGTCCGGACGCGAAGACCCGCTGGCGGCCGCACTACTTCCCGTTCACCGAGCCGTCGGCCGAGTTCGACGTGTGGTTCGAGCAGCACCGGGACGGGCCGCGCTGGGTCGAGTGGGGTGGCTGCGGCATGGTCAACCCGCGCGTGCTGACGGCTTGCGGGATCGACCCGTCGCGGTACTCCGGGTTCGCCTTCGGCATGGGCGTCGAGCGGACGCTGATGTTCCGCAACGGGGTCAGCGACATGCGCGACATGGTCGAGGGCGACGTTCGTTTCACCCGTACGTTCGGAATGGAGGTCTGACGCGATGAAGACGTCACTGTCGTGGCTTCGTGACTATGTGGAGCTGCCCGCGTCGCTGACCGCCGCGGAGCTCGACCAGACGCTGACCGACCTGGGCATGGAGGTGGAGTCGGTCGTCGACCAGGCCGCCACCGTGCGCGGTGACCTGGTGGTCGGCCGGGTGCTGGAGATCGAGGAGCTGACCGGGTTCAAGAAGCCGATCCGCTTCTGCCGGGTCGACGTGGGCCGGTCCGACCCGCAGGAGATCGTGTGCGGGGCCACCAACTTCGCGGTCGGTGACCTGGTCGTCGTGATCCTGCCCGGTGGCGAGCTGCCGGGTGGGTTCAAGATCGGGGCGCGGAAGACCTACGGCCGCAATTCCCACGGCATGATCTGTTCGGTACGGGAGCTGGGTCTCGGCGACGATCACGCCGGGATCCTCGTGCTCGCGGAGGGAGCCGGCGCCCCGGGTGATGACGCACGGCCGGTGGTCGGGCTGGATGACGTGCTGGTCGAGGTGGAGATCACGCCCGACCGGGGCTATGAGATGAGCCTGCGCGGGATGGCGCGGGAGCTCTCTTACGCCTACAAGTCGGCGTACAGCGACCCGGCCAACGCGGCCTTCGCCGCCAGAACCGACGAGGCGCCCCACGCCGTCCGCGTCGAGGACACCGTGGGATGCGACCGGTTCGCCGCCCGCGTCGTCCGGGGCATCAACCCCGACGCGCAGTCGCCCGCCTGGATGAAGAAGCGGCTGGCCGCGGCCGGGATCAGGACGATCTCGCTGCCGGTGGACATCACCAACTACCTGATGGTCGAGCTCGGCCAGCCGATGCACGTCTTCGACCTCGGGCGGCTTCGCGGCGGCCTGGTCGTGCGCCGGGCCACCCCCGGCGAGAAGCTGACCACCCTGGACGGTGTCGCGCGCGTGCTCGACGCCGAGGACATGGTGATCTGCGACGACACCGGGCCGATCTCGCTCGCCGCGGTGATGGGCGGCGAGACCAGCGATTGGCAGCCGGGCACGGTCGACGTGCTGCTGGAGGCGGCGCACTGGGACCCGGTGATGGTCGGGCGCACGGCCCGGCGGCACAAGCTGTTCAGCGAGGCGGCCAAGCGCTGGGAGCGCGGCGTCGACCCGCAGCTGGCCCTGGTCGCGTTGCAGCGCGCGGTGGACATCCTCACCGAGCACGCCGGCGGCACGGCCGACGAGCGGGTCCTGGACATCGACCACCTGGTGCCGCCGGCGCCGATCACGCTCGACCCGCGGCTGCCGTCCCGGGTGATCGGTCTGGCCTACGACGAAGACGACGTCGCCGGGCTGCTGTCGCAGGTCGGCTGCAAGGTCGCGTCGACCTGGGAGGTCACCCCGCCGACCTGGCGGCCCGACCTGCTCACCCCGGCCGACCTGGTCGAGGAGGTGGCGCGGCTGGGTGGCTACAACGACATCCCGAGCGTGCTGCCGCCGGCGCCGGGCGGGGGCGGGCTGACCGCGACCCAGCGCCGCCGTCGTTCGGTCGGGCGGGCCATGGCCGAGAGTGGTTACGTCGAGGTTCTCTCCTACCCGTTCGTCGCGCCGTCCGTGCACGACGCGTTCGGCCTGCCCGCGGATGATCCGCGCCGCAGCGCCGTCCGGCTGACCAACCCGCTGTCCGAGGAGGAGCCCCAGCTGCGCACGTCGCTGCTGGCCACCCTGCTCGGCACGCTCCGCCGCAACCTGGGCCGCGGCCAGCGCGACCTGGCGCTCTACGAGCTGGGCGAGGTGTTCCAGCCGCAGGCCGTGGACACCCCGCCGCCCGTGCTGGGCGTCGACCGCCGCCCGTCCGACGAGGAGTGGTCGGCGGCCAACGCGCTCGTCCCGCACCAGCCGTGGCATCTCGCCGCGGCGCTGACCGGCGAGTTCGACCCGGCCGGTTGGTGGGGCGAGGGGCGCGCGGCCGCGTGGGGGGATGCGGTGGAGGCGGCGCGGACCGCTCTGTCGGCGGCCGGCGTGCCCTCCGGGCGGGTCTCGGTACGCCGGGCCGAGTACGCGCCGTGGCACCCCGGCCGGTGCGCGGCCATCTGCGTCGACGGCGAGATCGTCGGGTACGCCGGAGAGCTGCACCCCGGCGTCCTGTCCGCCCTGGAGCTGCCCAAGCGCGTCTGCGCGATGGAGATCGACCTGGACGCGGTGCCGCCGCGCGAGGTCACCCAGGCGGGCCGGCTGACGACCTACCCGCCGGCGCTGATCGACGTGGCCCTGGTCGTCCCGCTGGACATCCCCGCCGCCGAGGTGGAGAAGGCGCTGACCGCCGGCGCGGGCCCGCTCCTGGAGTCGGTCCGGCTCTTCGACGTGTACGCGTCCGCGCAGCTCGGCGAGGGGATGCGGTCGCTGGCCTACAAGCTGACGTTCCGCGCCCCCGACCGCACCCTCACGGTCGAGGAGGCGGTGGCGGCCCGCGACGCGGCCGTGGCCGCCGCCGCGAAGGCGACCGGCGCGGCCCTCCGCGGGGCGTGACGCCCAGGAAGGCCAGAGCTTCTGGTCCGTTCGGGGGTTTTGTCGGTTTCCTGCGTGGGCAAAGCTGAAGCAGGCCGAGCGTGGCGGCCGAGCCCTTTGCGGCCGCCACCTCGCCCGGCGTCGTCCGGGGTGGTCGGGCGTTCCTAACGGACGTCGAGGCCGCGCTCGCGGGCGATCTGCTCGACCGCGTTCTTGGCCTCGGCCAGCCCGACGCCCGTACGCTCCCGATAGATCTTGATCGCCTGGATCTTCCGGCCCTGCATCAGCTCCTGGACCACGTCGGGCGCCTCGATCCGCGGCTCCACGATGCCCTGGTGCTTCATGATCAGGTCGAGCTTGCGCTCGATGGCGGCCAGCCGGATCGCGGTGTTCCGCCGATCTTGCCCGCGTGAACCGGCCGCCAGCATGGCCAGCCCCACCGCGAGAATGACCCCGGCCACCACGACGATGTATTCCATGCCGCCATCAAACCAGGATCGTCGTGATCCCGGCACCCGCCGCGGGCTGGTCCATCGCCATCAGGGCGGCGGGGCCCTCGTCGAGCAAGATCGTGCGGCCGACCAGCGCGGCCGGGTCGAGGCGGCCGTCGGCCACCATCGCGAGCATCGGCGGGTAGCCGGCCGCGGCCATGCCGTGTGATCCGTAGATCTCCAGCTCGCGCGCGACCACGAGGTCCCACGGCAGCGGGGCGAGCGCGTCCGCGCCGAGCATCAGGCCGACCTGGACGTGCCGGCCCCGGCGCCGGAGGCTGCGCACCGCGGCGTCCGCCGTCGCGGCCGATCCCGCCGCGTCCACCGTCACGTGCACGCCGCCGGGCGAGAGGCCCTCGATCACCGACGGGTCGTGGAGCGTGCGGGTCGACGAATACGCGGCCGCGTCCGAGGACGAGCGGGTGGCCGAGACTTCGACGGCGTGGTCGGCGCCGAGCTCGACGGCCCGCTCCCGGGCGGCCGGCGACGGGTCGACCGCGATCACCCGCGCGCCCAGCGCCTTGGCGATCATCACCGCCGAGAGACCGACCCCGCCACAGCCGAAGATCGCGACCCACTCCCCCACGACCAGCCCGGCCTGCGCGGTCAGCGCCCGGTAGGCCGTGGCGAACCGGCACCCCAGCGCCGCCGCGGCCGGGAACCCGAGCCCGGCCGGCAAGCGCACGAGGTTGGTGTCGGCGGCCCGCACGGCCACCAGCTCGGCGAAGGAGCCGGGGTGGGTGAATCCCGGCTGGGTCTGCGCCGGGCACACCTGCGCGTCCCCGGCCCGGCAGTACGAGCACTCCCCGCACCCGTTCACGAACGGGCTGGTCACCCGGTCGCCGACGGCGAAGTCCCGCACCCCGGCGCCGATCTCGACGACCTCGCCGGCGAACTCGTGGCCGGGAATGTGTGGCAGCGTGACCGGGTCGTGTCCCCGCCACGCGTGCCAGTCCGACCGGCACACCCCGGTCGCCCGCACCGCCACGACAGCACCGCCGGAGGGGCACGGGGGCGGCGGCACCGACCGCACCACCGGAGGCGAACCCACCCCGGCGTAGACGATCGCCCGCATCAGCGCTGGGCCCGCGCCGACGAGTAGAGGCACACCGCGGCGGCCGCGGCCAGGTTGAGACTTTCGGCGCCGCCGTAGAGGGGTACGCGGACCCGGGCGTCCGCCGCGGCCAGCAGCTCCTCGGACAGCCCGTGCGCCTCCGATCCGAACAGCCACGCCGTCGGCCCGGCCAGCGACCCGTCGTCGACGAGATCATCCAGGCTCACGTCGCCGTAGCCGGTGGCGGCCAGCACCCGCACCCCGGACCGGCGGAGCGCCGAGACCACGTCGGCCGCCGACCGCGACCGCACCACGTCGACGTGGAACAGCGAGCCCGCCGACGCCCGCACACACTTCCCGTTGTACGGGTCCACGGCGTCCCCGGCGAAGACGACCGCCCCGGCGCCGGCCGCGTCGGCCGTACGCAGAATCGTGCCGGCGTTGCCCGGGTCGCGGATGTCGGCGAGCACCGCGGTCAGGCGGTGCGGGGACAGCGACACGTCCACAACGGAGCAGACCGCCACCAGCCCCTGCGGGTGCATGGTCTCGGCCAGCGCGGCGAGCGCCTCCTCGGAGACCAGCGTGGCCTCCGACGTCAGCGCGGGATGCCGGGAGAGCCCGGACGGGGTGGCGAACAGTTCGACGACCACCCCGGCGGCCAGCGCCGCGGCGACGGCCTGCGGGCCCTCGGCCAGGAAGCGGCCGGTCTGGTCGCGGTCACGCCGCCGCTGCAGACGCCGGGCCGCGACGATCCGCGGCGTACGCGGCGTGAAAAGGCGCCCACCGTCCCGGTCGGAACCGGAAGCGGAGGACGCCTCTGTCACGTGCAAAGGGTGCTCAGGCAGCCTGGGCAGCGGCGCCGCCGGTGCCCTCGGCCGCCACCGCGGCCCGTGCGATCTCGACGATCGCGGCGAACGCGGTCGCGTCGTGCACGGCCAGGTCGGCGAGGATCTTGCGGTCCACCTCGACCTCGGCCAGCCGCAGGCCCTGGATCAGCCGGTTGTAGGTCATGCCGTTCGCCCGCGCCGCGGCGTTGATGCGGGTGATCCACAGCTGGCGGAAGTCGCCCTTGCGGTCCCGCCGGTCACGGTACGAATACTGCATCGAGTGCAGCATCTGCTCCTTGGCCTTGCGGTACAGGCGCGAGCGCTGCCCGCGGTAACCGCTGGCGCTCTCGAGCAGCGTGCGGCGCTTCTTCTGGGCGTTCACAGCCCGCTTGACGCGTGCCATCTCTTGACTCCTAAAAGGTCAGGAAAACGTTGGTGGCGCGCGCGTCAGCGGCCCAGCAGCTTCTTCACTCGCGGGGTGTCGGCCTTGGCCACCACGACGGTGCCGGTCATCCGGCGGGTGACGTGGGACGACTTGCCCTCGAGCAGGTGGCGCTTGCCGGCCTGCTCGCGGACGATCTTGCCCTTGCCGGTGACCCGCACCCGCTTACCCATGCCGGTGTGGCTCTTCATCTTCGGCACTTAGAACGCCTCTTTCCGTGCTCCCCCGGCCGGGGAAGCTGTCTACTCTGCGGTGGTGTCGGCAGTTGTCACGGCCGGCTCGACGCCGGCACCATCGCCCTCACGAGGCGGGCGGGCCCGGCTCGCCGCAGCCTCGGTCGCCGCGGTGGCCGCGGCAGCCTTGGTGGCCCGGTGCGGGGCCAACACCATGATCATGTTTCGGCCGTCCTGCTTGGGACTGGCCTCGACGAAGCCGAGCTCAGAGATCTCCTCGCTGAGCCGGCGGAGAAGCCGGAAGCCCAGCTCGGGGCGGCTCTGCTCACGACCACGGAACATGATCGTGACCTTGACCTTGTCGCCCGCCTTGAGGAAGCGGACCACGTGACCCTTCTTGGTCTCGTAGTCATGCGGGTCGATCTTCGGCCGCAGCTTCATTTCCTTGATGACGGTCTGTTGCTGGTTACGCCGGGCTTCGCGCGCCTTGAGTGCCGACTCGTACTTGAACTTGCCGAAGTCCATGAGCTTGCACACCGGCGGGCGGGCCATCGGCGCCACCTCGACCAGATCCAGATCGACATCCGCGGCCAGCTGCAGGGCGCGCTCCAAGGGGACGATGCCCACCTGCTCACCCTCGGGGCCGACCAGTCGGACCTCTCTCGCCCGAATCTGCTCGTTCACGCGTGGTTCGACGCTGATGTGGCCTCCTCAGAACGGTTCCTCCGCCACGGCGTGTGGCGAAGGCGTTGCCAATGTCGGTCGGCCATCACGACGCCCCGGGTGCGGGCGCCGGGAAAGCAGAAGGCCCCGGCATACGCCAGGGCCCGCTCGACCGGTCATCGGCGTCCCTGTGAGGACGCGCACCGCACCCGGGGTATTCCCCGAGGGCGGTTGACCGGACCCGGCCGCTTGACGCAGCTCGGGTGGGAACCAGCGGGCTCCTCTTTCGCACGTACGTCTGCGGTCTCGCCGGGTCTTGGAAGGGGCCTGGCGATAGCGAGGCGCACGTGTGGTCGACTCGGGGGAAAGTCTATCAGGCGGTTGCTGACCCTGCGTGAAGGGCCCTGAGCGCGCGAACGCCCTCCACCGCGTACTCCTTGTCGGCGGCCTGGAGCGCGTGCACCGAGACCTGTTCGTCGTCGTGCAGCTCGAGCATCGCCCAGGGTGAGTTGCGGTCGAAGCGCACCGCCCGCACCGCCGACCAGGGCAGGTCGTAGCCGCCGATGACGTTGCGCACCACCACGTGGTCGGCGTCGGCGGTGACCCGCGGCCGGGTGAAGGCGAGCACGCCGAGACCGATCAGCACGCCGAGACCGATCATCGCGGCCTGGTCGCCGCGCTGGAACTGGCCGAGGCCGTCGCCGGTGGCGCCGTGCAGCCCGAAGCTGAGCACGGTGAACAGCAGGACGACGGCGCCGGCGATGACGCCCGCGACCCAGCGGATCCGGCGGGGCTTGAAGACCACGATCTCGATCGTACGCATCAGAGCCTGCAGTTCGAGATGTCGGTGGCGATGATCGCGCGGGCGCCCAGGTCGTACAGCTCGTCCATGGTCCGGTGCACGTCGTCACGCCGGACCATGGAGGCGACCGCCACCCAGCCGTCGCGGGCCAGCGGCGACACGGTCGGCGACTCGATGCCCGGGGTCAGCGCGGTCGCCTTCTCCAGCAGGTCGGAGCGGACGTCGTACGCCAGCATCACGAAGCTGCGCGCGACCAGCACGCCCTGCAGGCGCCGCACCAGCTGGGCCGCGCGGGTCTCCGCGTCCGAGCCGCCGCCGATCAGGATGGCCGACGACTTCAGCAGCGGCTCCCCGATCGTCGCCAGCCCGGCCTGCCGCAGGGTCGCGCCGGTCTCGACCACGTCGGCGATCACGTCGGCCACGCCGAGCCGGACCGCGTTCTCCACGGCGCCGTCCAGGCGGACCACCTCGGCCGCGATGCCGTGCTCGGTGAGATAACGATCGACCACACCGGGGTACGCGGTGGCGATGCGCCGCCCGGCGATCTCGTCCTCGGAGGCCAGCGAGCCGGCCGGCGCCGCCCAGCGGAAGGTGGCGCCGCCGAACCGCAGGTCGAGCAGCTCGGTCGCCGGGACGCCGGAGTCGACCAGCAGGTCGCGGCCGGTGATGCCGAGGTCGAGGTCGCCGGTGCCGACGTAGGTGGCGATGTCCCGGGGCCGCAGGTAGAAGAACTCGACGTCGTTGGGCTCGTCCCGGCAGACGAGGTCCTTGGGGTCGGTGCGCTGCCGATAACCGGCGTCACGCAGCATCTGCGACGCGGGACCGGACAGCGTGCCCTTGTTGGGAATGGCTATGCGCAACATCTCTGTGTGCTCCTTGTCACGGGTGAAGGGGACAGAGTGGGACACACGTCAGAGATGTCGGTACACGTCCTTCAGGGTCAGTCCGGTGGCGATCATCAACACCTGGGCCTGGTACAGCAGCTGGGAGATCTCCTCGGCGGCGCGCTCGGGCCCCTCGTGCTCGGCGGCCATCCAGGACTCGGCGGCCTCCTCAACCACCTTCTTGCCGATGAAATGCACGCCACGGTCGAGCGCGGCGACCGTGGACGAGTCCGGGTCGCGCTGCTCCGCCTTGGCCTGCAACTCGGCGAACAGTTCCTCGAAGGTCTTCACGAGAGGCGATTGTTGCAGCTCATTACGTAATGGCCTCGGACGGCCCCACCCCCTGGGACGTGCCATAGGCTGCCGTTCATGGTCAGGAGTTCTACCCTCGCCGCGCTGGGCAGCGCGGCAGTCATCGCCGCCGTCCTCACGGCCTGTGCCCCAGTCGACGAGAGCACCCCCGGGGCGGGCGCCTCCCCCTCCGCGTCGGCCGACCCCTGCCCCGCCGGTCAGCTTCCCACCACCGCCTCCGGCAAGCTCACGATCGGCACCGACAACCCGGCCTACGAGCCGTGGTTCAAGGACAACAAGCCGAACAACGGCCAGGGTTTCGAGTCGGCGGTGGCCTACCAGGTGGCCGAGCGGCTCGGCTATCCGGCGCAGAACGTGGTCTGGACGCAGGTGCCGTTCAACAACGCGATCCAGCCCGGTCCGAAGACCTACGACTTCGACATCAACCAGTTCTCGATCACGCCCGAGCGCAAGAAGGCGGTCGACTTCTCGTCGGCCTACTACCTGGTGCGGCAGACCGTCATCACCCTCAAGGGCAGCAAGATCGAGAACGCCACCTCGATCGCCGCGCTCAAGGACGCCAAGCTCGGGGCCCAGGTCGGCACGACCAGCCTGCAGGCGATCAACGATCTGATCAAGCCGACCGCACAGGCGCAGGTCTTCAACAGCAACGACGACGCCAAGAAGGCGCTGCAGAACCGGACCATCGACGGTCTCGTGGTAGACCTGCCGACCGCGTTCTACATGACCGGCGCCGAGCTCGACAACGGCGTCATCGTCGGCCAGTTGCCCCAGGTCGGGGTGCCCGAGCAGCTGGGTCTGGTCCTGGACAAGGACTCGCCGCTCACCGACTGTGTCAAGGACGCGGTCGACGAGCTGCGCCAGGACGGCACCCTCGCGGTGCTGGAGAAGACCTGGCTGGCCGGCAGCTCCGGGGCTCGCGAACTGCAGTGACACCCGGTCGCGGATCTTCAGTTAGCGCAGTGCAGTTAGGGCGGATCGCGTACCGGAGACGGCGGGCGGTCCGCTCCGTGCTGCTGGCCGCGGTATCGACGGCGATCACCGGCACGGTGCTGGTGCTGGCGGTCACCGGGTCGCCGGGCTGGGACCGGGTGCGCGAGTCGTTCTTCAGCCTCGACCTGGGCGTGGACGCGCTGCCGGCCGTGCTGGAGGGGCTCTGGCTGAACATCCGGCTGCTGGTCGTCTGCGCGGTCGCGGCGCTCGCGCTCGGTCTGCTGGTGGCGGTTCTGCGTACGCTGCGCGGCCCGGTCTTCTTCCCGGCGCGGGCGCTGGCCACCACGTACACGTACACCTTCCGTGGCGTCCCGCTGATCATCGTGATCTACCTGTTCGCCTTCGGCGTCCCCGGGCTGCGGCTGCAGGGCACCCCGGGCGTGCTGGTGCTGGGCGGGGCGGCGCTGGTGGTGACGTACGGCGCCTACCTGGCCGAGGTGTTCCGGGCCGGCATCGAGTCGGTGCACCCCAGCCAGCTCGCGGCGGCCCGGTCGCTCGGCCTGACCTACCGGCAGACGATGCGCCACGTGGTGCTGCCGCAGGCGGTCCGCCGGGTCGCGCCGCCGCTGCTCAACGACACCGTGGCCCTGCAGAAGGACGTCGGCCTGGTCTCGCTCGCGGGTCCGATCGACGCGGTCCGCGCGGCGCAGATCTCCACCGCCGAAACCTTCAACTACACGCCGTACATCGTCGCCGCGGTCCTGTTCGTGCTGCTCGCGCTGCCGCTGATCGCGATCACCGACGGCGTCACGATGCGCGCCGCCCGTCGCCAGAACGCGGGGTCCTGATGCTGCTGTCGGTGGAGGGCGTCCGCAAGGTCTTCGGCTCGTCCGTCGTGCTCGACGCGCTGGATCTGGCCGTGGACGAGCATCAGGTCGTGGCGCTGATCGGCGCCTCCGGCTCGGGCAAGTCGACGCTGCTGCGGTGCGTCAACCTGCTCACCGAGGTGGACGACGGGACGATCCGGCTGGACGGCGAGGACATCACCGATCCGCGGGCCGACCCCGATCGGGTACGCCAGAAGATCGGCATGGTCTTCCAGTCCTACAACCTGTTCCCGCACATGACCGTGCTGGACAACATCGTGCTCGCCCCGACGAAGGTGCATCGTCGTGCCCGCGCCGAAGCGAGGGAGCAGGCCTTCAGCTGGCTGAAGCGGGTCGGCCTGTCCGACAAAGCGGACAGCTACCCCGATCGGCTGAGTGGTGGCCAGCAGCAACGTGTCGCCATCGTGCGGGCCCTGGTCAACGAGCCGAGGCTGCTGCTGCTCGACGAGGTGACCAGCGCGCTCGACCCGGAACTGGTCGGCGAGGTGCTCAGCATGATCCGCGACCTCAAGACCGAGGGCATGACGATGGTGCTGGCCACCCACGAGATGGGCTTCGCCCGCCAGGTCGCCGACCGGGTGGCCTTCCTGGACGGCGGCCGGGTGCTCGAGGAAGGGCCGCCGGAGCAGGTGCTGGGCGACCCCACCGAGGCCCGGACCAGGCAGTTCCTGGCCCGGATCATCGAGGCCGGCCGGCTTTGGCCCAGTGGTCGGTCAGCCGAGTGAGCGGATCGCCATCGCGGCGTCCAGCACGGCCACGGTCGACTGCCAGCCCTTGTCCTCGATCGAGTCCTCCAGGCCGGCCCGGTCCTTGGCCTGGCCCAGCGACTCCACGGTCAGCACGCCGTGCGCGATCGGGGTCTGCTCGTCCAGGGACACCCGGGTCAGGCCGGCGGTGACCGCGTCGCAGACGTACTCGAAATGCTTGGTCTCGCCGCGGATGACCACGCCCAGCGCGACCACCGCGTCGCACCGCTTGGCCAGCGCCTGCGCCACCACGGGCAGTTCCACCGAGCCGGCCACCCGGAGCACGGTCACGTCGTCCACCCCGCACGCCTTGGCCGCCTGCTCGGCCCGGTCGACCATGTGGTCGACCAGGCCGTTGTGCCAGCGTGAGCCGACGATGCCGAGCTTGAGCCCGGCCGCGTCGACGGTTTCCATGTGCGGGTCACCGAAGCCGGCCATGTCGCCATCCCCTCGTTCGTGTGCTTGATTCTCTGCCCGGCGGCGTCCGTGCCGCCGGGGAACGCCGATTCCTAACCGAGCGCTTCGAAGAGGTGGCCCATCCGGTCACGCTTGGTCCGCAGGTAGCCCACGTTCTCGGCGTGCACCCGCACCGGAAGCTCCTCGCGGCCGGTGACGGTCAGCCCGTACCCCTCCAGCCCCGCCCGTTTCGCCGGGTTGTTGGTCAGCAGCCGCATCGAGCGCACGCCGAGGTCGTAGAGCACCTGCGCGCCGGTGCCGTAGTCCCGGGCGTCGGCCGGCAGGCCCAGCTCGAGGTTGGCGTCGACGGTGTCCAGGCCGCGGTCCTGCAACTGGTACGCCTGGAGCTTGTGCAGCAGCCCGATCCCCCGGCCCTCGTGCCCGCGCATGTAGAGCACCACCCCGCGCCCGGCCGCGACCACCCGCTCCAGCGCGGCGTCGAGCTGCGGCCCGCAGTCGCACCGCACCGAGCCGAAGACGTCCCCGGTCAGGCACTCCGAATGCACCCGGACCAGCACGTCCTCGCCGTCGCCGAGGTCGCCGTAGACCAGCGCGATGTGCTCGGAACCGTCCACCTGCGCGCGGTAGCCGACCGCGGTGAACTCGCCGTGCTCGGTCGGCAGCCGGGTCTCCACGACCCGCTCGACCTGCTGTTCCATCCGGTGCCGGTAGGCAATGAGCTCGGCGATGCTGATCAGCGCCACGTCGTGCTCGGCCGCGAAGGCCTCCAGGTCGGGCAGCCGCATCATGGTGCCGTCGTCGTTGACCATCTCGCAGAGCACCCCGGCGGGCCGCAGACCGGCCAGCTCGGCCAGGTCGATCGCGGCCTCGGTGTGCCCGGGGCGGCGCAGCACCCCGCCGGCCTTGGCCCGCAGCGGCACCACGTGGCCGGGGCGGGACAGGTCGGTCGGCTTGGTGGCCGGGTCGGACAGCAGCCGGATGGTGTGCGCCCGGTCGGCGGCCGAGATGCCGGTGCCGATGTTCTCCCGGGCGTCCACGGTCACCGTGTACGCGGTGCCCCGCCGGTCCTGGTTGGTGTGGTACTGCGGCGGCAGGTCGAGCCGGTCCGCCTCGGCCTCGGTGATCGGGGCGCAGATGTAGCCGGAGGTCCACCGGCGCATGAACGCGATCAGCTCGGGCGTGGCCATCTCGGCCGCGAAGATCAGGTCGCCCTCGTTCTCGCGGTCCTCGTCATCCACGACGATCACCGCCTTGCCGTCGGCGATGTCCTTGATGGCGCGATCGACGTCATCCAGCATTGCGGGCCCCCAGCATCTTCTCGACGTACTTGGCGATCACGTCGACCTCGAGATTCACCGGGTCGCCGATCGCCTTGGCACCCAGGACGGTCAACTTCAAGGTCGTCGGGATCAGCCCGACCGAGAACGAGGAGTCGTCGACGGCCATCACGGTCAGCGAGACGCCGTCCACCGTGATCGAGCCCTTCTCCACCACGTACCGGGAAAGCTCCTCCGGCAGTGCGAACCGCAGAACCTCCCACTCGTCGGCCGGCTCGCGCCCGATGATCGTGGCGACCCCGTCGACGTGGCCCTGCACCAGGTGCCCGCCCAGCCGGCTGCCGACGGTCGCGGCGCGCTCCAGGTTGACCGGGCTGCCCGGCCGCAGCGCGCCCAGCGACGAGCGGCGCAGCGACTCGCCCATCACGTCCGCGGTGAACACGCCGTCGACGTTGTCGAGCACGGTCAGGCAGACGCCGTTGACCGAGATCGAGTCGCCGTGCCGCGCGTCCGAGGTGACCAGCGGCCCGCGGACGGCGATCACGGCCGCGTCCCCGCCCGCGTCGGTGAGGTACTTGACCTCGCCCAGCTCCTCGATGATGCCGGTGAACATCAGGACTCCTTCTGCCGGAGGGTGGCGGTGAACCGCAGGTCGGGTCCGATCCGCGTGACGTCGGTGAGGTCGAGGTCGATGGCCTCGGTGATGGTGGTGACCCCGGCGGCGGCGAGCGCGTTCGCTCCCGCCCCGAGCAGTTTCGGCGCGACGTAGCCGGTGACCCGGTCGACCAGGCCCGCGGCGAGGAACGACCCGGCCAGCGTCGGCCCGCCCTCGAGCAGGGCCGAGCGCACGCCGCGGCCGAACAGCACGGTCATCAGGGCGTTCAGGTCGGTGCGGCCGTCCGGGCCGTGGCCCACCTCGGCCGCCGTCGCGATCCAGGTGGGCGCGCTCCCGTCGCGGACCTTCGCGGTTCCCGGGGTACGCCCGAACGAGTCGACCACGACCCGCAGCGGCTGCTTCACCTCGTAGTCGCCGCGGACCGTCAGCTGCGCGTCGTCGGCGAGCACCGTGCCCACCCCGGCGATGATCGCGTCGACCGTGCCCCGCAGCCGGTGCACGTCGGCCCGCGCCTCGGCCGAGGTGATCCACTTGCTGGTGCCGTCGGCGGCGGCCGAGCGCCCGTCCAGCGTGCCGGCGAACTTCCAGATCAGGTACGGCCGCCCGCGCCGCACCGCGGTCAGCCAGATGACGTTGCCCTGCTCGGCCTCCTCGCGCCGCACCCCGGTGACGACCTCGACGCCCGCCGCCCGCAGCGTGGCCGCGCCACCACCGGCCAGCCGGGTCGGGTCGTCCACGGCGATCACCACGCGCCGGACGCCGGCCTCGATCAGCGCCTGCGCGCAGGGCCCGGTGCGGCCGGTGTGGTTGCAGGGCTCCAGAGTGACCACCGCGGTGGCGCCACGGGCCTCGGCGCCCGCGTCGGCCAGGGCCGCGATCTCGGCGTGCGGCCCGCCGGCCCGGGCGTGGAAGCCTTCGCCGACCACATCGCCGGCCGGCCCGACCAGCACGCAGCCGACCACCGGATTGGGATGTGTGGTGCCGAGCCCACGAGCGCCCAGCGCCACCGCGCGGCGCATCGCCTCATCATCGGAGATCATCAAATCCCCCTCTCCAAGCGCGGCACATTCACGCGCTGAAGATGGAGAAAACGCAAAGAAGCGGACAGAACCACGCCTGATTACGCAGCCCACGGACGGCTCGGACCGGGCACTTTCCAGCCCGTTCCTGCCCCGGGGCGGCGGTCAGGCGAAGCCTGACCGTTCCGCGCGCCTGCTCCCATCCGGACTGTCGACCGCCCATAGGGAGCGATCACCGTCGGCCCTGGGTTCTCACCAGGTCCACCGTGCGTCCGAAGACGTCCGGGTCGCGGGCTTACCTTCGCTCTCGCGGAGGATCACCGCCGGTTCGGAATTTCACCGAGTCCCGCCAGCGCGTGGTGGGTCGTCCCAAAGTCTTGCACTAAATCCGTGGAGTGACACCCGGTCCGTCTCGCAGGTCACACTTCGCCCGGGTCTGTATCCGGGGAGCTGCTGCGACGCCGGTCGATGGCCACGTACGAGCCCGGCTGGCTCTTGGCGACCTTCTTCATCTCGGAGGCGACCGCCACGACCACCCGCGGATCGTCGAACTGACGACCGCCCGTCTTCGCCTCGGCCACCCCGATGGAGAGGGTCACCAGCGCGGCCCGCTGCTTGTTGCCGCGCCGGTCGGGCACCTCGATGTAACCGCGCTGGGCGTCGGTCGGGTCGTAGAGCTGGTCGGCCGAGTTCTCGAAGTCGGCCACCATCCGCTTGGTCAGCGGCAGCACCTGGTCGGGCGTGCAGATGAAGACGAAGTCGTCGCCGCCGATGTGACCCAGGAACACCGGCGGCCGGCCGGAGGTGGCCACCGCGCGGTGCAGGCTGCGGGCCAGGGCGGTGATGAACTCGTCGCCGCGGTCGAACCCGTACACGTCGTTGACGCTCTTGAACCGGTCGATGTCGATGTAGCCGACCGAGTACTCGCCGCCGGTCCGCATCCGGTCGACGATCTCGCGCCGGACCCGGGCGTTGCCGGGCAGACCGGTCAGCGGCGACACCTCCCGGAACTCCTTGTTGCGCCGCAGCGTGGAGGCCACCCGGGCGATCAGCTCGGCGGTGTCGAACGGCTTGACCAGGTAGTCGTCCACGCCCGCGGTCAGGCCGACGACCTTGTCGACGGTCAGGCCCTTGGCGGTCAGCATGATCACCGGGAGGGCGCTGGTCAGCGGCTCGGCGCGCAGCCGCCGGGTGAGCTCGACGCCGTCCATGGCCGGCATCATCCAGTCGACCACGGCGAGGTCGGGCCGGACCTTCTCCATCATGTCCAGGGCTTCCTGGCCGTCCTTGGCCCGGACCACCTCGAAACCGACCATCTTCAGGTTGAACGCTACGAAGCCGGCGATGTCGTCGTCGTCGTCGACCACCAGGATGGTGTCCGGGCGATCATCTGCCGGGTCACCGGGAAGATCGGTCGCCTCCATCCGGACCGCGCCCGAAGTCACAGCCGTACCTCCGTCTTCGCCGCTTGCTCGCGCAGCTTGCGCACCGCCTCCGCGGGATCGTCGGCGCCGTAGACCGCGGTGCCGGCGACGAACGCGTCCGCGCCCGCCTCGGCGGCCTGCTCGATGGTGTCGGCCGCGATGCCGCCGTCCACCTCCAGCCGCACCTCGAGATCCATGGCGCTGATCCGGCGGCGGACGTCACGCACCTTGCCGAGCATCTCGGGCAGGAACTTCTGCCCGCCGAAGCCGGCCTTGATCGTCATGATCAGCAGCGTGTCCACAAAGGGGAGGAGTTCCAGGTAGGGCTCCACCGGGGTGTCCCGGTCGATCGCCAGGCCGGCCCGCGAGCCCGCCGCCCGCAGCGTCTTGGCCAGCGCGAACGGGTTGTCGCAGGCCTCGGCGTGGAAGGTGACGTTGTACGCGCCGGCCTCGGCGTACCCCGGCGCCCAGCGTTCCGGGTCGGTGATCATCAGGTGCACGTCGAACGGCAGGTTCGTGGCCTTGCGCAGGCTCTGCACCACCGGCAACCCGATCGTGAGGTTCGGGACGAAGTGGTTGTCCATGACGTCCACGTGCACCCAGTCGGCCGCGCCCTCGATGGCGCGCACCTCGTCGGCCAGATGAGCGAAGTCGGCGGCCAGGATGCTCGGCGCGATGATCGGCGAAGGCTCCACGCTCGCAGTGTAGAACGAGCGATGGCCGACCGGGCTTCGCTCGCCCGCGCCGAGCCGGGATACTGATCCGTGCCGATCCTGAAACCCACTGTGAGGTCCCGCCGTGCCCCACCCCACTTGCCGCGGCTCGTTGCTGCTGGTCACGGCCCTTCTCGCCGTCCTCACCGGGTGCTCCGAGGCTCTGCCGCCCGGCGTCGACGGCAACCTGGGTGACGACTGGCCGCAGCCACCGAGCCCGGTGGCGTTCGAGCCGGCCGCGAAGGGCTGCTTCGACAAGATGGAGGCGGTCGCGCCGCTGGCCGAGTACGCGCCCTTCGACTGCGCCGAGCGCCATGTCGCCGAGTCGTACTTCGTCGGTGACCTGCCCCGGAGCACCGGCAACAGCCGTGACAAGGCGATGCGGGTGGCCGGCACGGAGTGCTCGAAGCGGGCCGACGCGTTCACCGGGGGCGACTGGCGGACGGCCGCGCTGCGCCTCCAGCCGGTGCTGCCCGGGCCGGCCGGCTGGTCGGCGGGCGCCCGCTGGTACCGCTGTGACCTGGGCCAGGTCGAGCCGGGGACGGACAAGGTGGTCAGCCGCAGCGGCTCGCTGAAGGGCGCGCTGACCGGGCCGGCGCCGCTGGCGCTGCGGTGCTTCGACCCGGACGTGAACGGGACGAACGTACGCACCATGAAGGCCGTGCCGTGCGCCGACCCGCACCACGCGGAATTCACCGGTTTGTGGGACGCCCCGGAGGTGGACCTCGACGAGTTGGACGACGACAGCCGGATGGCCAAGGGCTGCCGCACGTCGATCGCGGATTACACCGACGTGCCGGACGACAACAACCTGCAGTACCGCGCGGGCTGGCTGGCCTTCGCGCCCAGCCGGGGCGAGTGGGCGGCCGGCATCCGCGCGGTGCAGTGTTTCCTGTGGCTGGCCGACGAGCCGATGCGCGGCTCGTTCAAGGACGCCGGCAACAGCAAGCTACCGATCCATTACGCCTGATAGCCGCTGCTGGAACGTGGCCGTGTCGTTCAGGCGGGGGAACTCGGCCGCCGGCACCGGCACGCCGAGGAAGTCACACAACGGTCCCCAGCCCTGCTTCACCTCGAACTCCAGCAGCCGATCGGCCGGCACCACGCGGCGCACCGCGTCGTTGTGCCGCTCGAACACGCTGATCGCGAAGTCACGCTCGGGGAAGCGGGCCTTGAACGTGCCGTCCCACACGGTCGCATGGGCCATCTTGGCGAACGGCGGCATCTCGGGCAGGTCGAGCGCCTTCATCGCGGCCGGGTAGATGGTGCGGCAGGTGCTCTCGTACCAGGCGTCGGGGTCGCGCACGGTCAGCACGACCTTGGCCGCCGGGTGGGCCTCGACCAGCTCACGCCAGAAGTAGGCGCCCGGCCAGTCCACAGAGGAGCGGTAACCCTCGGTCGCGGCGTCGAGCGCGCCCGGAACCTCGTTCGCGGCGTCGAGCCACTTCTGGGCCCGCTCCTGATCCTCGATCAGGGGAATCATGTGGGCGCACGGGCCGAAGCCCACCTGCTCGAGCGCCGCCTTGAGACTGAGGGTTCCCGTCCGTCCGAATCCCGCGCCGATGACATCCATGGATGTCACCGTACCCAGAGTTTGTCGACCTGAAAGCTCAAGATTGGCTAGGAGGTCCGGCGGAGCACCGCGAGGAACATCGCGTCGGTGCCGTGCCGGTGCGGCCACAGCTGCACGGTCGGGCCGGCGCCGAGGTGGGGCATCCCCGGCGGGAACAGGGGGCGAGCATCGACAAAGTCGACCCCGACGCCGCTGCGCCGCGCGCCCTCGCTGACGGTCACCTGGGTCTCGACCATGTGCGGCGAGCATGTGACGTAGGCCACCACGCCGCCGACGCGGACGGCGCGGAGGGCCGCCACCAGAAGCTCCCGCTGGAGCCGGGTCAGCGGCGGCAGGTCGGCCGGTTGCCGGCGCCAGCGCGACTCCGGCCGCCGCCGCAGCGAGCCGAGCCCGGTGCACGGCGCGTCCACCAGCACCCGGTCGAACGAATCCTCGGGCAGGTCGGGGTCACGGCCGACCGAACGGCCGTCCATCGGCAGCACCGTCACCGGCATGCCCTCGGTGGCCTGCTCGACCAGGCGGGCCCGGTGTTCGGCCACCTCGACCGCGGTCACCTCGGCGCCGCGACCGGACGCGATCGCCCCCAGCAGCCCGGTCTTGCCGCCCGGCCCCGCGCACAGGTCGAGCCAGCGCAGATCGGTGCCCTCGACCGGCGCGGCCAGCAGCGCCGCCGCGACCAGCTGGGAACCCTCGTCCTGGACGTGGGCCCGGCCGTCGCGGATCGCCGCCAGCTCACCCGGCGAGCCGCTCTTGAGGTAGACCGCGTACGGCGAGAACGCCCCCGGCACGCCGTCGATCTCGTCGGCCAGGTCGACCGCGTCGACCCGCCCCGGCCGCGCGCACAGGTGCACGGCGGCCGGCTGGTTGTCCTCGATCAGCAGCCGCGCGGTGTCGGCCAGGTCGCCGCCCAGCGCCTCGCTGAACGACCGGATGATCCACTGCGGATGGTTGTGCAGCACCGCGAGGTTCCCGACCGGGTCCTCCTCGTACGCCGGCGCCAGCTTGGTCAGCCACGTGTCCAGGTCGCCGCCCTCGGACACCTGGCGCATCACCGCGTTGGCGAAACCGTCCGCGCCCGGCGCCACCGAGCGCACCAGGTCGACCGTCTGGTTCACCGCGGCGTGGGCCGGCACCCGGGTGTAGAGCAGCTGGTAGACGCCCAGCCGCAGCGCGTCCCGGGCCGGCGGGTCGATGCGGGACACCTCACGCCCGGCGGCCGACTCGATGACCAGGTCGAGGGTCCCGAGCGCGCGCAGCGTCCCGTAGGTCAGCTCGGTCGCGAACGCCGCGTCCCGCCCCGACAGCCGCAGCCCGCGCAGGATCTCGTTCAGGACCAGGTTGGCGTACGCGTCATCGCGATGCACCGCGGCGATCGCCTCGTACGCGGCCTGCCGGGCCGGATCCGCCGGTGGCCGCCCGGCCCGCGGACCGCGCCCCGTCCGGGCATCCCGCTCCTGGCCACGGCCCCCGTTGTAGCCCGGTCCGCCCGGACGCCGAGGACGTCCCGATCCGTGTGGCCGATCGGCCTGATGCCCGGTCATGCGAACGTCTCCCCCGCCTCGAGGCGGAGTCCCCGCGCCCAGTCAGTCGCGGACATCGGCTTCTTGCCGGCCGCGCGAACCTCTCCCAGTGCCACCGGTGTGGTGGCCGTACCCGCCAGAACCTGTGACCGCTCCACCCGGATCTCGCCCGGCTTCAGCGCCTCGGCGTTGGCCACCGGATGCACCGCGCCGAGCTTGAGCCGGTCACCGCGCAGCGTCGTCCACGCCCCCGGCGCCGGCGTGCAGGCCCGGATCCGCCGGGTCACCCCGAACGCCGGGTCACCCCACCGGATCCGCGCGTCCTCGACGGTGATCTTCGGGGCCAGCGAGACCCCGTCGGCGGGCTGCGGATGGGCCCGCGCCGTGCCGTCCTCGATCGCGTCCAGCACCGCCACGAGCAGACCCGCACCCTCGGTGGCCAGCCGTTCCAGCAGGTCACCCGAGGTGTCGGCCGGGCGCACGTGCTCGGTCAGCGTGCCGTACACCGGCCCGGTGTCGAGCCCCGCCTCCAGCTCGAAGACGCTCGCGCCGGTCACCTCGTCGCCGTGCAGGACCGCGTGTTGCACGGGCGCGGCGCCGCGCCAGGCGGGCAGCAGCGAGAAGTGCAGGTTGACCCACCCGTACCGGGGAATCCCGAGGGCGCTGGGTGGCACCAGCGCGCCGTAGGCGACCACCGGCACGCAGTCGGGGCCGATCTCGCGCAGCCGCTCCTGGAACTCGGGCTCGCGGGGCCGCTGCGGCGTCAGCACCTCGACACCGTGCTCGTCGCCCCACGCCCCCACGGGCGAGCGCACCAGCCGGCGCCCGCGCCCCGACGGCGCGTCGGGCCGGGTGACCACGGCGACCAGCTCATGCCGCGAGGCGGCCACGGCGTCCAGGGCGGGCAGGGCGGCCTCGGGCGTGCCGGCGAAGACCAGACGCATGCTCATCGCCCCCGCCCGAACAGGCCCCGGCCGTGCGGGCTCGCCTTGACCACCGGCGGTGCGGCGGCCTCGTACCACTCGGCCGCCCGGATCTGCTTCATCGCGTCCTTCCGCCCCGCCGCGTCCAGCCGGTCGAGGAACAGCACCCCGTCGAGGTGGTCGGTCTCATGCTGCACGCACCGGGCCATCAGCCCCGTGCCGATCAGCCGCACCGGGTCACCGTGCTCGTTGAACCCGGCCGCCACCACGTTCTGTCGCCGCTTGGTGTCGATGTAGATGCCCGGGATCGACAGGCACCCTTCCGGCCCGTCCTGCTCCTCGTCGTCCGGGAACGACAGCACCGGGTTCACGATGTGCCCCACCACGTCGTCGACGTCGAACGCGAACACCCGCAGCCCCACCCCGAGCTGCGGCGCGGCCAGCCCCGCACCCCCCTCGTCCTGCATGGTCTCGACCAGATCACGCACGAGGTTCCGGAGCTCCTTATCGAAATCGACGACCGGATCGGCCGCGGTGCGCAGCACCGGGTCCCCGAAGAGGCGGATGGGCTGGACAGTCACGCGACGCAACTCCTACTTAGGTGGCACTCGGTCACCCGGAAGTCTACGGACCCCCCATTCCAACCCCCGACCCATGGGGTACGGCGACGTCACGGCGCCGTGGCACACACGCAAGCTGGGCGGTGGGTCACCCTCCTTGCCCCCGCGCCGGGTTGTCCCGGTCGGAGGACCACGACGCCTTCGTGGGGGCGGTTGGTCAGCGTGACAGCCTTGCGGTCGGTGACCTTCCACGGCACCGCGCCGCCCAGGTCTCGCACCGCATGGCCCGCCGTCGCGCTGATCGTGTTGCGTCATCGGTGGCGCGGCGTGGCGTGTGGCCGTCGTGACGACCGGCGTCGCGTGCGTGGCGTCGTGGTTCGTAGCGAGTTGTGGTTCGTGGCGATTCGCGGTGATCGGCGCGGCGGCGCATAGCGCGGCGCGGCACGTGGCGGCGCGGCACGTGGCGGCGCGGCACGTGGCGGCGCGGCACGTGGCGGCGCAGCACGTGGCGTCGCGGCGTTGACCGAATCCAAAAAGCGGGTCGCGCGCACCGCCACCTCCCCCACCCCTTCCACTGGGTGGGCGGTGAATGTAGCGCGAAGGTGGGACGTTCTTGCTCGGTTGTCCACAGGCGAGGCTCGGGCGCGAGGGCTGTGGGTAACTAGAAGAGGGTGGCTGGGTCCATCTGGAGGCGGACCGGGTGGGCGGCTTTGCGGGCGCTGCGCACGGCGGCCGCCTCGTGCAGGGCGTGGGCCAGCTCGGCGGCCTTGCCGCGGGAGACGCGCAGGAGGAAGCGTTCCTGGTTGTCGGGGGCCGGGACCGGGCCGAGGATTTCGGTGTCGGCGGGCAGCCTTGCTACCTGGAGCAGGTCGGCCACGGCGTCGGCCGGGCCGGTCACGTCGGCCATCCGGGCGGCCGGTGGGAAGCGCAGCTCGCGGCGTTCGGCCAGTTCACGGGCGGCGAACCAAGCCGGGTCCCAGCGCAGCAGGGCCTGCACGGTGACCAGTGAGCCGTCGGCGACCACGATGACCGAGCCGTCGGGCCGGGCCAGGGCGGCCGCGTTGAACCAGCGTCGCATGGTCTCCTCGCCGGCCCGCAGGTCGGACCGGGTCAGCAGGGCCCAGGTGTCCAGCAGCAGGACGCAGCCGAAGCCCTCGTCGGCGACCGGCTCGGCGCCCGGAGTGGCCACCACCACAGCCGGTTCCGCGGGGACGGTGTTGAGGATCTCGTCGCGGCCCGATGTGCGGATGGATACGCCGGGGAAGGCTCGGCCCAGTTCCTCGGCGGTGCGGCGGGCGCCGGTGACCGAGGCTCGCAGCCGGCGGCCGCCGCAGGCGGGGCACGAATAGTCGGCGGAGACCCGGCCGCACCACCGGCAGGTCGGCACGTCCCGGGCGCCGGCCAGGCCGAGCGGCCCTGAGCAGTGCGGGCAGCGGGCCGGAGTGCGGCACTCGGCGCAGGCGGTCGACGGCAGGTAGCCGCGGCGTGGCACCTGCACCAGGACCGGGCGCCCGCCCTGCAACGCGGCGCGGGCGGCCTGCCACCCGAGGCTGGGCAGCCGGGCGGTGGCCGCTCCCGGGTCGCGGGCGAGCTGAGGGTCGTCCCCGGTCGGCTGGATCCGGGCCACTCGGCCCCGAAGGGTGTCCCTCGACCCGGTGATCTCCTTGGCCCATCCGGTCTCCAGCAGGAGCTGCGCCTCACCCGTCCGGGCGAACCCGCCGATCAGCGCCGAGCACCCGGCGAGCTGCGCCCGGGTCAGCAGCACCTCGCGCGCATGCGGGTAGGGCGCCCGCGGCTCGGCGTAGAGGTCGTCCCCGTCGTCCCAGATGACGACCAGCCCCAGCTCGGCCACCGGCGCGAACATCGCCGCCCTCGTCCCCGCCACCACCGGCACCTGGTGCCGGCTGGCCGCCAGGAACCGCCGATAGCGCTCCGCCGGCCCGGCGGCCGCGTTCAGCGCGACGTGCCGCCCCTCGCCGAGCACCCGGCCCATGGCGACATCCACCCGTTCGAGATCACGGGCATCCGCCACCAGCACCAGAGCCCCACGCCCACCCCGGACCGAAGCCGCGGCGGCCTCGGCGATCCGGGCCGGCCAGTCCTCCCCGGGCAACGCCGACCACACGGCCCGGGCCGTCCGCCCCTCCTCGAGCGCACGCAAGAACGCGGCCCCGGAAACGTAATCACCCCACCGCTCACCCACCGTGTCGCCATCCAGCGCCCCCGGCGCGGGAAAAGCGAAGGGCCCGGAAGAAGCAGGTTGGGGTTCTTCACCAGCGGCGGCCGGGGGGCCGAGGTCGTGATCCCCCGGCGGTGCCTTCTGCGACTCAACCCGCGCATGCCGCGGCGGCACAGCCAGCCGAAGAACATCCTGAAGGCTCCCGGCATAACGATCAGCCACCGCCCGCGCCAGCCGCGCCACCGCCGGATCAAGCACCCGCTCGCCCGACACCACCTTGTCGAGGAACGCCAGCTTCCCGTCATGGGGCGACGACTCGGCCCGCTCCAGCAGGAACCCGCTCACCAGCTGCCCGGCGAACCGCACCCGCACCCGCACCCCGGCCTGAGCCACGAGATCGTCGGACGCGTCGACCAGGTAGTCGAACGGCCGGTCGAGGTGGGGCAGCGGCACGTCGACCGCGACGCGGGCGATCGGCAGCCGCGCCGCCGCCTCACGGGGTGGCTTCGCCTTCGGCCGCTTACCGGAAACTTCCACGGGATGATTCTCCCGAGCGGGTACGACAGATTCAGGCGCAGCGAAAAGGGGCACCTCGCCGGATGACGAGGCGCCCCTTTCGACCGGTTCGCTAGGCAGCGGCGTTCTTCAGGTCCTGGGCGCGGTCCGTGTTCTCCCAGAGCAGGTCGGGCAGCTCACGGCCGAAGTGACCGTAGGCCGCGGTCTGCTGGTAGATCGGGCGCGTCAGGTCGAGGTCGCGGATGATCGCGGCGGGGCGCAGGTCGAAGACCTCGTTGATGGCCTTCTCGATCCGCTCGACCGGCACGTTCTCGGTGCCGAAGGTCTCCACGAACAGGCTGACCGGGTGGGCCTTGCCGATGGCGTACGCCACCTGGGTCTCGCAGCGCTCGGCGAGGCCGGCCGCGACCACGTTCTTGGCCACCCACCGCATCGCGTACGCCGCGGAGCGGTCCACCTTGGAGGGGTCCTTGCCGGAGAACGCGCCGCCGCCGTGCCGGGCGTACCCGCCGTAGGTGTCGACGATGATCTTGCGGCCGGTGAGGCCGGCGTCGCCCATCGGGCCGCCGATCTCGAAGCGGCCGGTCGGGTTGACCAGCAGCCGGTAGCCCTCGGTGTCGATGCCGAGGCCTTCGAGCTCGGGGCCGATCACGTGCTCGCGCACGTCGGGGGTCAGCAGCGACTCGAGCGAGATGTCGGCGGCGTGCTGCGAGGAGACGACGACCGTGTCGAGGCGGACCGGGCGGAGCCCGTCGTACTCGATGGTGACCTGGGTCTTGCCGTCGGGCCGCAGGTAGGGGATGGTGCCGTCCTTGCGGGCGGCGGAGAGCCGGCGGGCCAGGCGGTGGGCCAGCGCGATCGGCAGCGGCATCAGCTCGGGGGTCTCGGAGCAGGCGAAGCCGAACATCATGCCCTGGTCGCCGGCGCCCTGGGCGTCGAGCACGTGCTCGGAGTTGCCCTCGCGCAGCTCGACCGCGGAGTCGACGCCCTGGGCGATGTCGGGCGACTGCGAGCCGATCGAGACGCTGACGCCGCAGGACGCGCCGTCGAACCCCTTCTTCGACGAGTCGTAGCCGATCTTCAGGATCGTCTCGCGCACGATGCTCGGGATGTCCGCGTACGCCTGCGTGGTCACCTCACCGGCCACGTGCACCTGACCGGTCGTGATCAACGTTTCGACCGCCACGCGGCTGCGCGGGTCTTGCGCCAGCAGCGCGTCAAGAATGCCGTCGCTGATCTGGTCAGCGATCTTGTCCGGGTGGCCTTCCGTGACCGACTCGGAGGTGAACAGGCGGCGTGCCACGGTGCTCCTCAGATTCGTCCAACAACGTTCCGCGGAAGTGTAGTCACCTCCGCGGCGTCCATGTCATGCCGTCCCACCGGGGACGACCAGCCGTTTCACGACCTCGTCCCAGACCGCGTCGGCGACGGCGTCCTTGGGGCGCTCGCCCAGCTCGGCCACGGTGCCCGAAGCGTCGAGAATGGTGACGGTGTTCGCATCCGACCCGAAGACGAGGTCGGCGCCCACTTCGTTCACGACGATCAGGTCGGCACGTTTCCGGACAAGTTTCGCACGGGCGTTGGGCAGCGCCTCATGGGTCTCGGCCGCGAAGGCGACGAGCAGCTGACCTGGGCTCTTGGCCGCGCCGAGCTCGGCGGCGATGTCCGGGTTGACGACCAGTTCGATGGTCGGCGCGCTGCCGTCCTCACCCTTCTTGATCTTCTGTACGGCCGACGTGGCGGGCCGGAAGTCGGCCGGCGCCGCGGCCATCACCACCGCGTCGGCGTCGGCGAACGCCTGCACGGTGGCCTTGCGCAGCTCCTCGGTGGTGGCGACGCGGATCACATCGGCGCCCGCCGGATCGGGCAGTGTGACGTTGGCCGCGATCAGTGTGACACGCGCCCCACGGGCCACCGCGGTGCGCGCGAACGCGTACCCCTGCTTGCCTGATGATCTGTTGCCGAGGAACCGCACCGGGTCGAGCGGCTCACGGGTGCCCCCGGCGGTGACGACCACGTGCCGGCCGTGCAGATCGCGGGGCCGGCCGGCCAGCGCGCGGCGGGCGATCTCGAAAATCTCGGCGGGTTCCGGAAGTCGGCCCTTGCCGGTGTCGGCACCGGTGAGCCGGCCGACCGCGGGCTCGATGACCAGGTGACCGCGGTCGCGGAGGGTGGCCACGTTGGCCCGGGTCGCCGCGTTCTCCCACATCTCGGTGTGCATGGCCGGCGCCCAGACGATCGGGCAGGTGGCCGTGAGCAGCGTGTTCGTCAGCAGATCGTCGGCGAGACCGTGGGCCGCCTTGGCCATCATGTCGGCCGTGGCCGGGGCGATCACCAGCAGATCGGCGTGCCGGCCGATGCGGACGTGTGGCACCTCGTGCACGTCCTGCCAGACCTCGGTGGCCACCGGTTGTCCGGAAAGGGCCGCCCAGGTGGGCTCGCCGACGAACTTCAGGGCGGCGGCGGTTGGCACCACTCGTACCCGATGTCCGGATTCGGTGAACAGCCGCACCAGCTCGCAAGCTTTGTACGCGGCGATGCCACCGCAAACTCCCAGTACCACCTCGGTCACAACTAACGCCCCCATAACAAAATGGTCCCGCGTCCACTATGCGGGACGCGGGACCAGGTTACTGAGTCGATCAGGGGTTGTCGGTCGCCTCGGCGGTCAGCAGACCGGCGTTGATCTCACGCATCGCGATCGAGAGCGGCTTCTCCTGCGGAGTGGTCTCGACCAGCGGTCCGACGTACTCGAGGAGACCCTCACCGAGCTGGCTGTAGTAAGCGTTGACCTGTCGGGCGCGCTTCGCCGCGAAGATCACCAACGAGTACTTCGACGACGTCTTGTCGAGCAGCTCATCGATCGGCGGGTTGGTGATTCCTTCGGGATTTGCAACGGTTCCCACGGTGTGAAGATCCTTAATGTTCTGGCGCCTGTGCCGGGGTCAGATATGACGAACCAAGTAACCCTACCAGCTCATCTGCGGCACGTTCGACGAAATCATTGACCACCGTACGGTCGAATTCCTTCTCCGCCGCGAGTTCCTCGTCGGCGTGCACCAGGCGTTTCCGGATGGTCTCCTCGTCGTCGGTGCCGCGGCCGATCAGGCGGCGTTTCAGCTCTTCGACGCTGGGCGGGGCGAGGAACACCAGCTGGGCGTCGGACATCGTGGCGCGAACCTGGCGGGCGCCCTGCAGGTCGATCTTCAACAAAACGGGCCGGCCCTGTGCGAGCCAGCCCTCCACCTGCGCGCGGGGTGTGCCGTAGAGATTCCCCGCGAATTCCGCCCACTCGAGCAACTGCGCACCATCGATGAGCCGCTGAAACTCGGCCCTGCTGACGAAGTGATAATGCTCGCCATCGGTCTCGTAGTCGCGTTTCTTCCGCGTAGTGACGGAGACGGACAGCTTGATCCATGGCGAGCGCGCCCGGATCAACTCGATCACGCTGTCCTTGCCGACCCCGGAGGGGCCGGACAGGACGGTGAGCCGAGCTGCCGGGCGCGCGTCGTCATCCATACTCACGGCTCATTCCTACACGAGCCGACGAGTCAGTTCGCAGCGAACTCCCCCAGGAGGGCCTTACGCTGCTGCTCGCCAAGACCGCGCAGACGACGGCTGTCCGCGATCTTGAGCTTCTCCATGATCTGGGTCGCCCGGATCTTGCCGATGCCCGGAAGTGCCTGAAGCACCGCCGAAACCTTCAGCTTGCCGACGACATCGTCGCCCTCCGCGCGGTCAAGCACGGCGGCGAGGGTGGTCTTGCCAGACTTGAGCTGATCCTTCAGCTCAGCCCGAGCCTTGCGGATCTCCGCGGCCTTCTCCAGCGCTGCGGCACGCTGCTCAGGGGTCAATGACGGGAGCGGCACCAGTTCTCCTCAGGTCCCTATCGCGCTGGTCGTTCAATACCGGCGCTTCTGTGAAACGTGGTGTGCCAGGGAACCAAAGGGGCATGTGGTTCCTGGCGACTCGGAAAACTAGCGGTCATGTGGGCTTTCGGCAACGTGGGGGTACCCCTCGATCACCTCCCGCCCAGCCTGCTAAGACGCCCGTTTCACCCGAGCGCGGCGCGGCACGCGTCGGCGGCACGCTCGGCGGCGGCACGCAAGGCAGTCACGTCGGGCCCCGCTCCGAGGACCTCGCGTGAGTACGACGGCAGCACGTTTTGCCGACTTTCGCCGAAGATCGTCCGGAGCTGATCAGGGGTCCCACCCTGCGCTCCCAGGCCCGGAGCAAGCAACGGACCGTTCACCTTGGACAGCTCGTGACCGGTGTCGCCAATGGTCGCCCCGACCACCAGGCCGATACTCCCGAGGGGACTCGCACCCGCGTTGAGCTGGGAAATCTCATCGATCACGGTCTGGGCGACGGTGCGGCCGTCCGGTGTGACGGCATGCTGGACGGCCGGTCCCTCCGGGTTGGACGTGAGCGCGAGGACGAAGACGCCGGCGCCGTGCTCGGCCGCCGCGTCGAATGCGGGACGCAACGAACCCACACCGAGGTAGGGACTCACAGTAATCGCATCGACACTCATGGGAGTCAATGGATTCAGATACGCGTCGGCGTACGCGGCCATCGTCGAGCCGATATCTCCGCGCTTAACGTCAAGCAGGATGATCACTCCCGCCTCTCGTGACTGTCGGATAATTGACTCAAGAACGTGGATGCCACGTGACCCAAATCTCTCGAAAAACGCCGACTGAGGCTTGAGAACCGCGACCTGACCGGCGAGCGCCTCGGCCACGGTGAAGGCGAAGCGTTCCAGGCCGGATACGTCGTCGGGCAGCCCCCACCGAGCGAGCAGAGCGCTGTGCGGATCGATGCCGACGCAGAGCGGTCCGCGCTCCGCGACGGCCCGGTGGAGACGTTCCCCGAAGGGCAGCGTGGCCATGGTCGTCCTCTTCCTGTCGGCTCGCGGACACCGCCGCGGCTAATCACTTGATAAAGCGGACACCGCCGCGGCGATGCCACCGGTGATGCGGGCGACGTCGGCGTCGTCCGTGACGTACGGCGGCATGGTGTAGATCAGGTCGCCGAACGGGCGCAGCCAGACCCCGGCGCCGACCGCGGCCGCGGTGGCCGTGGGCAGATCGACGTCGTGATCGAGCTGAACCACGCCGATGGCGCCGAGCACCCGGACGTCGGCCACCCCGGCAGCGCCCCTGAGCGGCTCCAGACCGGCACGGAGAGCGGTTTCGATCCGGGCGGTCGCGGCGGACCAGGAACCGTCGCTCAGGAGGCTCAGGGAGGCGTTGGCCACCGCGCAGGCGAGCGGGTTGCCCATGAAGGTCGGCCCGTGGGCCAGCCCGCCGCCCGGGCCGGCCGAGATCCGATGGGCCACCTCGGGCGTGCAGAGGGTCGCCGCGAGGCTCAGATATCCCCCGGTCAGGGCCTTGCCGAGACACATGATGTCGGGGGTGACACCGGCCCGGTCAGCGGCGAACATCGATCCGGTACGCCCGAAGCCGGTCGCGATCTCGTCGAAGATGAGCAGAATGTCCCGCTCCCGGGTGACCTCCCGCAGCACCCGGAGGTAGCCCGGATCGTGGAACCGCATCCCGCCGGCGCCCTGCACGACCGGCTCGACGATCACGGCGGCGAGCTCGTCCGCGTGCTGTTCGATCGTCTCGACCAGCTCAGCCGCGTACCCGTCGTCGAAGTGGGCCGGCGGCGGCGGCGCGAAGATCTGCACCGGCAGCACCCCGGTCCACAGCGAGTGCATCCCGCCGACCGGGTCACAGACGCTCATCGGGTGGAACGTGTCCCCGTGGTAGCCGCCGCGCCAGGTGGCCAGCCGGCGTTTGCCCGGCCGGGCCTGCAGCGCCATCTTGATCGCCACCTCGACGCCGACCGAGCCGGAGTCGCAGAGGAAGACGTGCTCCAGGCCCTCGGGGGTGAGGTCGACCAGGCGGGTGGCCAGCTCGACGGCCGGCGCGTGGGTGAGGCCGCCGAACATCACGTGGCTCATCCGGGACGCCTGGTCGGCCAGCGCCGCGTCCAGCACCGGGTGCCGGTAGCCGTGGATGGCCGCCCACCACGACGACATGCCGTCGACCAGCTCGCGGCCGTCGGCCAGGCGCAGCCGGACACCCTGGGCGCTCTCCACCACGTACGGGTCGGAGCGCCCGGGCATCGGGCCGTAGGGGTGCCAGACGTGCGCCCGGTCGAGCGCGAGGAGCCGCGGCGCCGGGTCGTCGTTCATCGCGCCGAGGCGATCGCCCGCACCAGCGCGGGTCCTCGATAGACGAACCCGGTGTAGAGCTGCACCAGGGACGCGCCGGCGTCGAACAGCCGGCTCGCGTCGTCCGGGTCGAGCACCCCGCCGACCCCGATGATCGGCAGCGCTCCCCCGGTCTCCTCGTGCACGAAATGGACGACCTTGCGGGCCTTCTCGGTCAGCGGCCGGCCGGACAGCCCGCCCGCCTCGGCCGCCCGCGGCTGGTCGGCCGGGGCCAGCCCGTCCCGGGCGAGGGTGGTGTTGGTCGCGATCACCCCGGCCGCGCCGTACGCCAGGCACACCTCGAGCAGCTCGGCGATGGCCGGCTCGGCCAGGTCGGGCGCGATCTTCACCAGCACCGGCGTCTTGCCGACCAGCGCGCCCAGCAGCGACCCGATGGCCGCTTTGTCCTGCAGCGTCCGCAGTCCGGGCGTGTTCGGCGAGGACACGTTCACGGCGATGTAGTCGGCGTGTTCCTGAACCAGGTTGTACGAGGTCAGGTAGTCCTCGACGGCCTGGTCGAGCGGGGTGACCTTGGACTTGCCGAGGGACACGCCGACCGGGATGCCGATGTCGCCCGCGGCGGCCAGGCGTGGCGCCAGGGCGGCGGCGCCCTCGTTGTTGAAGCCCATCCGGTTGATGATCGCTTCGCTGTCCCGCAGCCGGAACAGCCGCGGCTTGTCGTTGCCCGGCTGCGGGTGCGCGGTGACCGTGCCGACCTCGATGAAGCCGAAGCCCATGGCCGGCCACGAGGCCAGGGCCACGCCGTTCTTGTCCATCCCGGCGGCCAGGCCGACCGGGTTGGGAAACCGCACGCCGAACACCTCGACCGGCTTCGACACCGCATAACGCGATCGCAGCGCCTTCAAGAGGGGCCGGTTGAGCGAAGTGAGCCGCGCCAGGGTGAACTCGTGCGCGCGCTCGGCGTCGCCCCCGCCGACCCGGAACAGGATCGGCCGGAGCGTCCGTTCGAAGGCGGTCATCCGTCGCTCCGGAGGGCCGCGTGCAGCTCCTGGAGCGGGCGTACGGTCAGGTCACCCCGCATCAGCGCCTCGATGCCCATCACCGCGGCGGCCGCGCCGGGCACCGTGGTGATGCTCGGGATGTCGTTGGTGACGGCGGCGGAGCGCAGTTCGTACCCGTCCGCGCGGGCGGCCGCCCCCGACCCCTGCGGGGTGTTGATGATCAGCGCGATCTCCCCGGCCTCGATCAGCGCGATCGCGTTCTGCCCCGGGCTCTCGAAGTGCTTGGGCACGATCTCGCACTCGATGCCGTGCCGGCGCAGCACCTCGCCGGTGCCGGCCGTGGTCACGATCGTGAAGCCGAGGTCGGCCAGCCGCTTGATCGGGAAGATCATCGAGCGCTTGTCCCGGTTGGCCACCGACACGAAGATCTTGCCGCTGGTCGGCAGCGAGCCGTACGCCGCGGCCTGCGACTTGGCGAACGCCTGCCCGAAGCCGGCGTCGATGCCCATCACCTCGCCGGTCGACTTCATCTCGGGCCCGAGCAGGCTGTCCACGCCCTGCCCGGCGGGGGTGCGGAACCGCTTGAACGGCAGCACCGCCTCCTTGATCGCGATCGGCGCGCCCTCCGGCGTGGAGCCGCCGTCCCGGTCCTTCAGCAGCAGGCCCTCGTCGCGCAGCTCCTGGATGGTGGCGCCGAGCATGATCCGGGCGGCCGCCTTGGCCAGCGGCACCGCGGTCGCCTTGGAGACGAACGGCACGGTCCGGGAGGCGCGCGGGTTGGCCTCCAGCACGTAGAGCGAGTCGTCCTTCAGGGCGTACTGGACGTTGAGCAGGCCGCGCACGCCGACGCCGCGGGCGATCGCCTCGGTGTAGCGGCGGACCTCGGCCAGGTGCGAGCCGGCCAGCGTGACCGGCGGCAGCGAGCAGGACGAGTCGCCGGAGTGGATGCCGGCCTCCTCGATGTGCTCCATCACGCCGCCGAGGTAGACCTCGCCGGTGTGGTCGCAGAGCGCGTCGACGTCGATCTCGATCGCGTCGTCCAGGAACCGGTCGACCAGCACCGGGTGGTCCGGCGAGATCTCGGTGGCCCGGTCGATGTACCCGTTCAGCGTCGGCTCGTCGTACACGATCTCCATGCCGCGGCCGCCCAGCACGTACGACGGCCGGACCAGGACGGGGTAGCCGATCGTGTCGGCGATCGCCTTGGCCTCCTCGAACGAGGTGGCGGTCCCGTGGTCGGGCGAGCGCAGCCCGGCCCTGGCCAGCACCGAGCCGAACTGGCCGCGGTCCTCGGCCAGGTCGATCGACTCAGGGCTGGTGCCGACGATGGGCACGCCGGCCGCCTTGAGCCGGTGCGCCAGCCCGAGCGGCGTCTGCCCGCCGAGCTGCACGATCACGCCGACCACGCCCGGTCCGCCGGCCGCCTTGCCCGAGGAGTCCTCGGCGTGCACGACCTCGAGCACGTCCTCGAAGGTCAGCGGCTCGAAGTAGAGCCGGTCGGCGGTGTCGTAGTCGGTGGAGACCGTCTCCGGGTTGCAGTTGACCATCACGGTCTCGAAATCGACACCCCGGAGGGCCATGACCGCGTGTACGCACGAGTAGTCGAACTCGATGCCCTGGCCGATCCGGTTCGGCCCCGAACCCAGGATGATCACCTTGGGCCGGTCCGAGGGCGCGACCTCGGTCTCCTCGTCGTAGGTCGAGTAGTGGTACGGCGTGTCCGCCTCGAACTCGGCCGCGCACGTGTCGACGGTCTTGTAGACCGGCCGCACCCCGAGCCGGTGCCGCAGCGACCGCACGCCGTCCTCGCCGGCGAACTCCGGCCGCAGCGCCGCCAGCTGGCGGTCGGACAGCCCGGCCCGCTTGGCCCGCCGCAGCAGCGGCTCGTCGAGCACCGCCGCGTCCGAAATGTCCCGTCGCAACTCCACCAGCGCCGCGATCTCGTCCAGGAACCAGGGATCGATCCCGCCGCTGGCCTCGTGGACCTGCGACACGGAGGCGCCCAGGCGGAGAGCACGCTCGACGGTGTAGAGCCGACCGTCGTGCGGAATGCGCAAAGCCGCCAAAGTGGACTCAAGATCGTCGGAGTCGGGACGGGTCCAGAATCCGGCCGCCGACGTCTCCATGGAACGCATCGCCTTGTTCAGGGCCTCGGCGAAGTTCCGGCCCAGCGACATGGCCTCGCCGACCGACTTCATCGTGGTGGTCAGCTCGGCGTCCGCCCCGGGGAACTTCTCGAACGCGAACCGCGGGATCTTCACCACCACGTAGTCGAGCGCCGGCTCGAACGCGGCCGGCGTCTTCAGCGTGATGTCGTTCGGGATCTCGTCCAGGGTGTAGCCGATGGCCAGCTTGGCGGCGATCTTCGCGATCGGGAAGCCGGTCGCCTTCGAGGCCAGCGCCGACGACCGGGAGACCCGCGGGTTCATCTCGATCACGACCAGCCGGCCGTCCACCGGGTTGACGGCGAACTGGATGTTGCAGCCGCCGGTGTCCACGCCGACCTCACGCAGCACGGCGATGCCCAGGTCACGCAGGTTCTGGTATTCCCGGTCGGTGAGCGTCATGGCCGGGGCGACGGTCACGCTGTCGCCGGTGTGCACGCCCATCGGGTCGATGTTCTCGATCGAGCAGACCACCACGACGTTGTCGTGCTTGTCGCGCATCAGCTCGAGCTCGTACTCCTTCCAGCCGAGCACGCTCTCCTCGATCAGCACCTCGTGCACCGGGGAGTAGGCCAGCCCGGCGCCGGCGATCCGCTCCAGGTCCGTGTCGGTGTGCGCCATGCCGGACCCGAGGCCGCCCATGGTGAACGACGGCCGGATCACCACCGGCAGGCCGAGTTCGCCGACGGTCGCGCGGACCTCGTCCATCGAGTGGCAGACCCGCGAGCGCGGCGTCTCGCCACCGGCCTGGGCCACGATGTCCTTGAACAGCTGGCGGTCCTCGCCCTTGCGGATCGCGTCGATGTTGGCGCCGATCAGCTCGACGCCGTACTTCTCCAGCACCCCGTTCTCGTGCAGGGCGACCGCGGTGTTCAGCGCGGTCTGCCCGCCGAGCGTGGCCAGGATGGCGTCCGGTCGTTCCTTGGCGATGATCAGCTCGACGAACTCCGGGGTGATCGGCTCGACGTAGGTGGCGTCGGCGAACTCGGGGTCGGTCATGATCGTGGCCGGGTTGGAGTTGACCAGCGAGACGCGCAGGCCCTCGGCCCGGAGCACCCGGCAGGCCTGGGTGCCGGAGTAGTCGAACTCGCAGGCCTGCCCGATGACGATCGGACCGGAGCCGATCACCATGACATGCCGCAGATCTTCACGCTTCGGCATCAGGACCTCTTTTCCACGAGCTCGACGAACCGGTCGAACAGGTAGTCGGCGTCGTGCGGGCCGGCTGCCGCTTCCGGGTGGTACTGCACCGTGAACGCCGGCAATTCGAGAGCACGCAAACCTTCGACCACGTTGTCGTTGAGGCAGACATGGCTGACCTCGACCCCGCCGAAGTCGGTGTCGATCACCTGGTTGAGCGGCGCGTCCACGGCGAACCCGTGGTTGTGCGAGGTGACCTCGACCTTGCCGGTGGTCCGGTCGAGCACCGGCTGGTTGATGCCGCGGTGGCCGTACCCCAGCTTGTAGGTGCCGAAGCCGAGCGCCCGGCCGAGGATCTGGCTGCCGAAGCAGATGCCGAACAGCGGAACCTGGCGGCGCATCACGTCCTGGGCCAGGGCGACCGGGTGGTCGGCGGTGGCCGGGTCGCCCGGGCCGGGTGAGAAGAACACCGCGTCGGGGCCGACCGCGAGCAGGTCGTCGACGGTCGACGTGGCCGGGAAGATGTGCGTGGTGACCCCGCGGGCGGCGAGCCGGCGGGCCACGTTGCGCTTGATGCCCAGGTCGAGCGCGGCGACCGTGTACCGGTGTTCGCCCTCGGCCTCGACCGTGTAGCGCGAGCCGGTGCTGACCTCGGCCGAGAGGTCGGCGCCGAGCATCTGCGGCTGGGCCAGGACCCGGCCCCGCAACTCCTCGGCGTCGGTGGTGACCGAGGAGATGCCCACCCGCATCGCGCCGCGGGAACGCAGGTGCCGGGTCAGCGCCCGGGTGTCCACGCCGGCGATGCCGACCACGCCCTCGGTGGCCAGCCGCTCGTCGAGCGACGCGGTGGCCCGCCAGCTGGACGGGCGCCGGGCCGGGTCACGGACGACGTAGCCGGACACCCAGATCCGGTCGGACTCGTCGTCCTCGCCGTTCACCCCGGTGTTGCCGATCTGCGGCGCGGTCTGCACCACGACCTGCCGGTGGTACGACGGGTCGGTCAGCGTCTCCTGGTAGCCGGTCATGCCGGTGGTGAAGACGGCCTCGCCGAACGTCTCGCCGACCGCGCCGTAGGCGGTGCCGCGGAAGCTGCGGCCGTCCTCGAGAACGAGTATCGCTGGGGTCATTTCTGTGCCTTCCCGTCCAGGACCGTCGGCTCGCCCCGGAGGAAGGTCGCGACGATGCGGCCCGGCAGGGTGGTGCCCGCGTACGGCGTGTTGCGGCTCTTGCTGGTCAGCCCCGAAGGATCGACGACGCGGCGGGCGGCCGGGTCGACCAGGGTGAAGGTGGCGGCCTCGCCCGGCCGGAGCGAACGCCCGTGCGAGGAGAGGCCGGCGATGCGCGCGGGGGTGCGGGACATCCGGTCGGCGATCAGATCCCACTGCTCACCGAGGACCTCGAGCACGATGGGCAATGCGGTCTCGAGTCCCACCATGCCCGGCCTCGCGTACGCCCACTCGCACTCCTTGTCCTCCACCGCGTGCGGGGCGTGGTCGGTGGCGACGATGTCGATCACGCCCTCGACCAGGGCCGACCGCAGCGCCTCGATGTCACGTGCGGTGCGCAGCGGCGGGTTGACCTTGAACACCGGGTCGTAACTGGCCGCGAGTTCGTCGGTGAGCAGCAGGTGGTGCGGTGTCACCTCGGCGGTCACCCGTACCCCTCGCGCCTTGGCCTGGCGAAGCACCTCGACGGACCCGGCGGTGGAGACGTGGCAGATGTGCAACCGGCTGCCCACGTGCTCGGCCAGCAGCACGTCACGGGCGATGATCGCCTCCTCGGCGACCGCGGGCCAGCCGGTCAGGCCGAGCCGGGTGGACACCTCACCCTCGTGCATCTGGGCGCCCTCGGTGAGCCGCGGCTCCTCGGCGTGCTGGGCGATGATGCCGTCGAAGGCCTTCACGTACTCCAGCGCGCGGCGCATCAGGCGCGGGTCGGCGACACAGTTGCCGTCGTCGGAGAAGATCCGGACCTTGGCCGCCGAGGCCGCCATCGCCCCCAGCTCGGCGAGCTGCTTGCCGGCCAGCCCCACGGTGACCGCGCCGATCGGCTGCACGTCGACCAGCCCGGCCTCGCGCCCGAGCCGCCAGACCTGCTCGACCACGCCGGCCGTGTCGGCCACCGGCGAGGTGTTGGCCATCGCGCAGACCGCCGTGTAACCGCCGATCGCCGCGGCGCGTGAGCCGGTCTCGACCGTCTCGGCGTCCTCCCGGCCCGGCTCGCGCAGGTGGGTGTGCAGGTCGACCAGGCCGGGCAGCGCGACCAGGCCGTCGGCGTCGATGACCTCGGCCTGCTCGGCGGGCGAGTCGGCCAGGACGCCGTCCCGCACGAAGAGATCCGTCGGCGACGCGCCCAGGATCGAAGCGCCTCTGATGACGTACGAGGTCACGCCTTGCCTCCCAGCAGAAGATAAAGAACAGCCATCCGAGCACTGACGCCGTTGGCGACCTGCTCGACGATCGTGGACCTGGTCGAGTCGGCGACCTCGGGCGCGATCTCCATGCCCCGGTTCATCGGGCCCGGGTGCATGACGATCGCGTGCTCGGGCAGCCGCCTCATCCGCGGCGCGTCGAGCCCGTAGCGGCGGCTGTACTCCCGGGCCGAGGGGAAGTAGGAATCCTGCATCCGCTCGGTCTGCACCCGCAGCATCATCACGACATCCACGTCGGGCAGGACGCTGTCCAGGTCGTAGGAGACATCCGCGCCCGGCCAGAGCGGGATCAGCGTCGGCGGCCCGACCAGCGTGACCTTGGCCCCGAGCGTGGTGAGCAGCAGGACGTTGGAGCGCGCCACCCGGCTGTGCAGCACGTCACCGACGATCGCCACCCGCAGCCCCTCGATCTTTCCCAGACGAGACCTCATGGTGTACGCGTCGAGCAGCGCCTGCGTCGGGTGTTCGTGGGTGCCGTCGCCGGCGTTGATCACCGAACCGTCCACCCAGGACGACAACCGGTGCGGCGCGCCCGAGGCCGGGTGCCGGATGACCACCGCGTCGGCGCCCATCGCCTGCAGGGTCAGCGCGGTGTCCTTGAGGCTCTCGCCCTTGGACACGCTGGAGCCCTTGGCCGAGAAGTTGATCACGTCGGCGGAGAGCCGCTTGGCCGCCGCCTCGAACGAGATCCGGGTGCGGGTGGAGTCTTCGTAGAACAGGTTGACCACGGTCCGGCCGCGCAGCGTGGGCAGCTTCTTGACCTCGCGGCCGGCCAGCGCGGCCATCTCGCCCGCGGTGTCCAGGATCAAGGTCGCGGTGGCCGCGTCCAGGTCGGCGGCGGAGCGCAGGTGCTTGATCATCGGGGACCTCCGGTCAGCTTGACCTCGTCGACGCCGTCGTCGGTCTCGGCGAGCGACACCCGGACGCTCTCGTCCAGCGCGGTCGGGATGTTCTTGCCGACGTAGTCGGCGCGGATCGGCAGCTGCCGATGGCCGCGGTCGACGAGCACCGCGAGCTGCACCGAGCTGGGCCGGCCGACATCGTTGATCGCGTCGAGGGCGGCCCGGACCGTACGCCCGGAGTAGAGGACGTCGTCGACCAGGATCACCCGCCGCCCGTCGATGCCGCCGCCGGGGATCTCGGTCTTGCCGAGCGCGCGGGTGGCGTGCAGTCGCAGATCGTCGCGATAAAGCGTGATGTCCAGGGATCCGTACGGAATGTCGAGACCCTCGAAGGCGTGGATCCGGCCGGCCAGCCGATGGGCCAGCGGGACACCGCGGGTCGGGATGCCGAGAAGAACGGTGTCGGTCGCGCCGGACGTCTTCTCGAGAATCTGATGGGCCATGCGGTCGACAACGCGTTGGATGTCGGCGGCGGCCAGAATGGTTTTGTAGCTTGCGCCGGCCCTATTGGCATGCGGGTGCGCATGCATACGGGACCTCCTTCCCTGCCTCACGGGACAGGTCGTTAAAGGATGTCTTCTATGTCACGGCCCCCCTTGATCGGCGGGCCGCGGCTGACGCTACGTTACCAGTGCGCATTGCGTTGACCATGGTGACGTGGCTGACGCCGAGTGCGGGATCACAGAGGGAAAAGATAGGCAACTTTCCCAGGAGTCCCACGACACATCGGCGACCAACACTTGACCAGAGGTCGCAACGGCCGTACCGTCACGCTGCGTAGCGATCGCGGAGGAAGAACCCTCCGGGCCAGCACAGTACTGGGAGTGTCCGAATGCCGTCTGAGTACGCCAAGTCGTTGGGCGCCCGCCTGCGCTCGATCCGCCAGCAGCAGGGCCTGTCCCTGCAAGGCGTGGAAGAGAAGTCGAACGGCCGCTGGAAGGCCGTCGTGGTGGGCTCGTACGAGCGCGGCGACCGTGCGGTCACCGTCTCGCGTCTGGCCGAGCTGGCCGATTTCTATCGGGTCCCCGTGTCCGAGCTGCTGCCCGACGGCAGCGGCATCCGGCTCGAGGCCACCAACAAGATCGTGCTCGACCTCGAGAAGCTGTACGACACCACGGGTGAAGACCTGGCCTACGTGGCCCGGTACGCCCGGGCGATCCAGCAGCAGCGTGGTGACTACAACGGCCGGGTCCTGTCGATCCGCGCCGACGACCTGCGCGCTCTCGCGATCGTGTACGACATCTCGCCGTCCGGTCTCATCGAGCGTCTGACCGAGCAGGGTGTTCTGGTCGCCGACCCGCGCGCCTTCTTCGCGTCCTGACGTAAGCACCACGCAGAAAGGGGAGCCCGACGGGCTCCCCTTTTCCATGCGCGAAAACGATCAGCGAGTCGCGAACTCGGCGATCCGGCCGAGAATGCCGTTGAGGTAACGCGGGCTGTCGTCGGTGGACATCTGCTTGGCCAGCTCGACCGCCTCGGTGATCGCGACCGGGTCGTCGATCTCGGGGACGTACAGCAACTCGAACACCGCGATGCGGGCCAGGTTGCGGTCCACCACCGGCATCCGGTCGATGGTCCAGCCCTCGGCGTAGCTGGCGATCAGCTCGTCGATCCGGTCGAGGTGTTGGGCCACCCCCTCGACCAGGCTGATCGCGTAGGCCAGGTGGTCGGGGTGGGGCTTCTCGATCCGCTCGAGGTAGCTCTCCATGACCTTGCCCGGGGGCAGGTCACGCAGGTCAGCCTCGTAGAGGACGTCGAGGGCACGCTTGCGCGCCTTGCGGCGCGCCGGCATCTGCGTCTTGGGGCCCTCAGCCATCAGGTCAGCTACGACCGAGGTAGCGGCCATCGCGGGTGTCGACCTTGATCTTCTCGCCGGTGGTGATGAACAGCGGGACGTTGACCGTGGCGCCGGTCTCGACCGTCGCCGGCTTGGTGCCGCCGGTGGACCGGTCGCCCTGCAGGCCCGGCTCGGTGTAGGTCACCTCGAGGAAGACGCTGGTCGGCAGCTCGATGTAGAGCGGAACGCCCTCGTGCTGGGCGACCGTGGCCTCGGCCTCGGGCAGCAGGTAGTTCGCCGCCTCACCGACCGTGCCGCCGGCCACCTGGATCTGGTCGAAGGTGTCCAGGTCCATGAAGACGTAGTCGTCGCCGTCCTGGTAGAGGTATTGCATCGTGCGCTTGTCGACGGTCGCCGTCTCGACCTTGGTGCCGGCGTTGAAGGTCTTGTCGACGACCTTCCCGGAGAGGACGTTCTTGAGCGTGGTGCGGACGAACGCGCCGCCCTTGCCCGGCTTGACGTGCTGGAACTCGATGACGGACCAGAGTTCGCCGTCGAGGTTGAGCACGAGACCGTTCTTCAGGTCGTTGGTGGAAGCCATGTCCTGCCTTGTTCTCGTCGGTGACCGTCCGAGTCTACCGGCGCGACGCCCGGCCTGCTAACCGGGGTTTTGCGAGGCAACGTGCCGCAGCGCCAGCTTGTACCCATCGACGCCGAGGCCGGCGATCACCCCGGTGGCCACCGCGGAGATCACCGAATGGTGCCGGAACTGCTCACGCGCGTGGATGTTGCTGATGTGCACCTCGACGAGACGATTGCGCAGCATGGCGCAGGCGTCCCGGATCGCGTAGTTGTAGTGCGACCAGGCGCCCGGGTTCAGCACCACCGGCGCCTCCTCGTCGGCGGCGGCGTGCAGCCACGCGAGCATCTCGTGCTCGGCGTCGGTCTGGCGCACGACCACGTCCAGGCCGAGTTCGCCGCCGGCCGTCTCACAGAGCTTCACGAGATCGGCGTACGAGGTCAGCCCGTACACGTCCACCTGACGGGTGCCCAGCCGGCCGAGGTTCGGACCGTTCAGCACGTACACGCGGGTCACCGCGCCACCTCCGCATAGGCTCGCGTCAACATCTCGGGGTCGGGCCCGGCCAGGATGCCCGGCTGGGCGAGACCGTCCAGCACCACGAAGCGCAACGTGTCGGCGCGCGACTTCTTGTCCACGCGCATCGCCGGGAGGAGCTCCGGCCAGGCGTCGGCGGCGTAGCCGGTCGGCAGGCCCAGCGACTCCAGGACCGTCCGGTGCCGGGCGTGGGTCGCGGCGTCGAGGCGGCCGGCCAGGTGGGACAGGGCGGCGGCGAAGATCAGCCCGACCGACACGGCGTGACCGTGCTTCCAGGCGTACGCCTCGCGCTTCTCGATCGCGTGACCCAGCGTGTGGCCGTAGTTGAGGATTTCGCGCAACCCGGACTCGCGCAGATCTTGACCGACCACGTCGGCCTTGACCTGGATCGCCCGCTCGACCAGCTCCCGCAGCGCCGGGCCGCGCGGGTCGACGGCGGCGGCCGGATCGGCCTCGATCAGGTCGAGGATCAGCGGGTCGGCGATGAAGCCGGCCTTGACGATCTCGGCCATCCCGGCGAGCAGGTCGTCGGTGGGCAGAGTGTCCAACATGTCGAGATCGCAGAGCACCCCGGCGGGCGGATGGAACGCGCCGACCAGGTTCTTGCCGGCCGCCACGTTCACTCCGGTCTTGCCGCCGACCGAGGCGTCGACCATGCCCAGCAGCGACGTCGACACCGGCACCCAGCGGACGCCGCGCAGCCAGCTCGCCGCGACGTAGCCGGCCAGGTCGGTCACCGCTCCCCCGCCGACGCCGATCACCACGTCGGTTCGGGTGAAGGTGGCCGCGCCCAGCTCGTCCCAGCAGCGGGCGGCGACCTCGACGGTCTTGCCGGCCTCGGCATCCGGCACCTCGATGAGCAGCGGCGACGGGAGTTCCCGGGCCACCGCCTCGGCGTGGTCCCGCAGCGGCGCGGCGAAGAGCACGGCCGCGCGGGCCGCTCCGCCGATCAGTTCGGGCAGGTGTTTCGCGAGGTCCCGGCCGATGAGGACGTCGTACGGCCGGTCGCCACGCACCGGGATGCGGGTGGTCACACCGAGCACACTATTCGGCCCGTCGTGGGGTTATATCTTTCTAACCCCACACGGGTTATAAATGCCGCATGCCAAAAATCAACGTGTACCTTCCCGACGACCTGGCCGACGCCGTCCGCGACGCCGGCCTCCCGGTCTCCGCCATCTGCCAGCGCGCCCTCGAGCTGGCCGTCCGGCGCATCACCACGATCCGGCAGACCGTGCTCACCGCGATCTCCGACGAGGAGCTGGGCAACCAGCTGACCTCCTTCACGGCGCGCGCGGTCACCGTGCTCAAGCTCGCCCGCGACGCCGCCGACGGCCAGATCGGCACCACCCAGCTGCTCCAGGGCATGGCCGACGAGGGCGCGAACATGGCCGTGGCGATCCTCCAGTCGATGGAGATCTCCCCGAAACGGCTGGTCGAGGCGGCCCGCCAGGTCGACGAGCCGGGCTCCGAGGGCTTCAGCCTGCCCGCGGCGACCGCGCTGGAGCTGGCCGTGGCCGAGGCGACCGCCCTGGGCCACAACTACGTCGGCTGCGAACACCTGCTGATCGGGCTGGCCGCCGAGACCGACGGCGGCGCCGGCCACGCGCTGCGCGAGGCGGGGGCGGACGCCAAGGTTCTGCGGCGCTCGGTGTCGGCCGCGCTGGCCGGTTACACCCAGGCGAAGAACCCCGCGGCCCAGAACAGCGCGCTGCTGATGCTCCTGCGGCGCGAGCTGGCCCCGATCGTCAAGCGCGTCGAGGCCCTCGAGGCGCGATGACCCTGACCCAGGAAGACGTGATCATCATCCTGATCCTGTTCTTCGCCCTGGCCTGCTGAGAGCCTCAGCGTGTTGAGATCAGCTTCGCGATCTCCGCCGCGATCTCGTCGGGCAGGCGCTCGTCGGTGGCGACGGTGTGGGTCGCGACCTCGGTGTAGAGCGGGCGGCGCTGATCCATCAGGTGTTTCAGGGTGGCGCGCGGGTTGATCGACAGCAGCGGCCGGCCCGCGCCCAGCCCGACCCGCTTGATCGCGGTCGCGAACTCGGCCGACAGGTAGATCACGGTGTGCTCGCGCAGCGCCACGCGGGTCTCCTCGCGAAGCACCGCGCCACCGCCCAGCGCCAGCACACCGTCGAACGTGGACAGCGCCCCGGCGATCGTCTCGACCTCGAGCCGGCGGAACTCGTCCTCGCCCTCGTCGAAGAAGATCTCCGGGATCGGCTTGCCCGCCGCGACCTCGATCAGCGTGTCGGCGTCGGCGAACTCGACACCCAGCCGTGCGGCCAGCGCCGAGCCCACGGTGGTCTTGCCCGCGCCTGGCGCGCCGACCACGACCACCACCGGCGCCATCAGCGGATCACCAGGCCGGCCAGGTAACCGGCCAGGTTGCGGCGCATCTCGTCGGCCGAGTCGCCACCGAACTTCTCGGTCGCCGCCTCGGCCAGCACCAGCGCCACCATGGCCTCGGCCACCACGGCGCCGGCCGGGACCGCGCACACGTCGGACCGCTGGTTGATCGCCGTCGCGGCCTCACCGGTGAGCACGTCGACGGTCTGCAGGGCCCGGTTCAGCGAGGAGATCGGCTTGAGCGCCGCGCGTACCCGCAGATTCTCGCCGTTGGTGATGCCGCCCTCCAGGCCGCCCGCGCGATCGGTGACCCGCCGCACGCCGTCCTCGGTGGGGATGATCTCGTCGTGCGCGACCGAGCCGCGGGACCGGGCCTGCGTGAAGCCGTCGCCGATCTCCACACCCTTGACCGACTGGATCGACATCAGCGCGGTGGCCAGGCGGGCGTCCAGCTTGCGGTCCCATTGCACATGAGAACCCAGGCCCGGGGGTACGCCGTAAGCGAGCACCTCGACAATGCCGCCCAGGGTGTCCGCGTCCTTCTTGGCCGCGTCCACCTCGGCCACCATCCGGGCGCTGGCCTCCGGGTCGAGGCAGCGCAACGGGTCGGCGTCGATCCGGTCGGCGTCCTCGGGCGCCGGGATCAGACCGGCCTTGGCCGCCACCGAGCCCAGCTCGATCACGTGCGACACGATGTCGATGCCGAGCGTCTGCTTCACGATCGCCTTGGCCACCACGCCGACGGCGACCCGGGCCGCGGTCTCCCGGGCGCTGGCGCGTTCCAGGATCGGGCGGGCGTCGGCGTGACCGTACTTCTGCATGCCGGCCAGGTCGGCGTGACCGGGCCGGGGCCGGGTCAGCGGCGCGTTGCGGGCCTGGGCCGCCAGCTCGTCGGCGTCGACCGGGTCGGCGGCCATCACGGTCTGCCACTTGGGCCACTCGGAGTTGCCGATCCGGATCGCGACCGGGCTGCCCTGCGTCACCCCGTGACGGATGCCGCCGATCAGCTCGAGCTCGTCACGCTCGAAGGACATGCGCGCCCCCCGGCCGTAACCGAGCCGGCGGCGCGCCAGATCACGCCCGATGTCGTCACTCGTCACCCGCACCCCGGCGGGCACGCCCTCGAGGAGCGCGACGAGCGCGGGGCCATGGGATTCACCTGCGGTCAACCAGCGCAACACGGCAGCCAGTCTGTCACGCCGCGTCGCTGCGCCCCGCACACCCCGCCCCCATCCCGTCAGGCGGTCACCCGCGCCCCCTTTGCTCTGAGCGCGTATGGGCAACACCCGGCACCGCCACCACGGAAGTGGTGCCTATACGCGCTCAGAGCAAAGGCGGCGCGTGGATAGCCTGGCGGGGATGCGATCCTCGAAACTCGGCGGCGTCACGCTGGTGGTCCTGCTCGGGTTGATGACCGCGCTCCTGCCGCTGTCCCTGGACATGTACCTGCCGGCCTTCCCGGAGATCGCCGACGACCTGGGGGTGCCGCCGACCCAGATCCAGCTGTCGCTGACCACCTGTCTGCTGGGTCTCGCGGCCGGTCAGCTGATCTTCGGGCCGCTCAGCGACCGATGGGGCCGGCGGCCGGCCGCGATCCTGGGGATGAGCGCCTACGCGGTGGCGTCGCTGGCCATCGCCCTCGCGCCGTCGGCGCCACTCCTGATCGGGTTGCGGTTCCTGCAGGGGACGGCGGGCGGCATCGGCGTGGTGGTGGCCCGGGCGATCGTGCGTGACCTGCACGAAGGGGTCGCCGCGGCCAAGTTCTTCTCGCGGCTGACGCTGATCCTCGGGCTCGCGCCGATCGCCGCGCCCGCGCTGGGCAGCGCGGTGCTGACCCTGACCAGCTGGCACGGGATCTTCGTGACGCTCGGAGGGATCGGCGCTCTGCTCGCCGGCTTCGTCATGATCCGGCTGCGGGAGACGCTCCCGGCCGGGCGGCGCAGCACCGGCGGGCCGGCCGACCTGCGCGCGACCGCCCGGACGCTGCTCGCCGACCGGGTCTTCCTCGGCTACGCCGTCGCCCAGGGCATGTCGCTGGCCGCGCTGTTCGCCTACATCGCCGGGTCGTCGTTCGTTCTACAGGACGGGTACGGCCTGACGCCGACCGCCTTCAGCCTGCTGCTCGGGCTGAACGCGTGCGGCCTGCTCGCGCTCAGCCAGCTCAACGCGTGGCTGCTCGACCGTTTCCCGCCGCGGCGCCTGCTCGTGGCGACGATGGTCGCGCAGGTCGCGGCCGGCGCCATCGCCGTGGCCGGCGCCGTGACGGGCGCACTGCCGCTGCTCGCGGCCGGGTTCTTCCTGCTCGTGTCGACGATCGGCATGGTCACCCCGAACGCCACCGCCCTGGCCCTGGACCGGCGCCCGGAACGGGCCGGCACCGCGGCGGCCCTGCTCGGCGGCCTCCAGATGACGATCGCGGCTCTGATCACGCCGCTGGTCGGCGCGTTCGGCGACCCGGGAACCGGCGTCCCGATGGCCGCGATCATCCTGGGCGCGTCGGCGATCGCCCTGCTGGCCGTGCTGACCCAGACCGGTGGTAGCCCGGAGCGGCATCCGGGCCGCGGATAGCGCACCCACCTACCACTGCCTGTGACAGTGGTAGCCGAAGGCGGCATCCGGGCCGCGGACAGCGCCCTGCGCTACCACAGTTCGGGGGGCGGTCAGCGCAGGGCGGCGGCCGCGGCGAGGGCGTCGCGCATGGCGGACTCGGGCGCCGGGCGTACCCCGGTGAACTGCTCGAACTGCCCCAGCGCCTGGGCCAGCAGCAGGTCGAGGCCGGACGCCACCCGCAGGCCGGAAGCGGTCGCGGACGCGGCCAGCGGCGTCGGCCACGGGTCGTAGATCGCGTCGAACAGGACCGTGCCCGGCCGCCAGTGCACAGCCAGGGCCAGGTCGTCGGCGGCGCCCTTGGGCACCGTGGAGATCACCGCGTCGGCGTCGAACGCGTCCGGCGCCTTGGCCCAGTCGAGCGGCTCCAGGTCGACGCCGAGCGTGGCCGCCACCGGCGCCAGCTCTTCGGCGGCCGCGGGCCGGCGGGTCACCAGCGTCACCCGCGGCGCGCCCAGCAACGAGGCCGCCGCCAGCGCCGCGCGGGCCGTGCCGCCGCCACCCAGCACGGTGACCGTCGGGACGGCGATCACCCCGGCGTCGCGCAGCACACGCACCATGCCCGGAATGTCGGTGTTGTCGGCGTGCCACGTGCCGTCGGCCCGGCGTACCAGAGTGTTGGCCGCACCGACCGCCGCCGCCTCCGGCGTCGAGGTCGCGCCCAGCGTGAGCGCGACCTCCTTCAGCGGCATGGTCAGCGACAGCCCGGCCCACTCCGGACCGAGGCCGGCCACCAGGTCGGGCAGCTCGGCCGCCGCGCACTCGATGGCCGTGTACGACCAGGTCAGCAGCCCGGCCGCGGCGAACCCGGCGGCGTGGATGACCGGCGACAGCGAATGCGCGATCGGCTTGCCGCAGACGGCGGCCCGGCGGCCACCGGTCACAGGACGCCGTTCTTGCGGGCCGTCTGGATGTTCTTCTCGTGCTGTTCCACCGTCGCCGCGAACGCCGAGTGGCCCTGCTTGTCGATCGCCACGAAGTACAGCCACGGACCGGCCGGCGGGCTCATCGCGGCCTTCAGCGCGTTCTCGCCCGGGTTGTTGATCGGCGTCGGCGTCAGGCCCGGCTTGTTGTGCGTCCGGTACGGGTTCTTCGGGTCGTTCAGCTCGGTCGCCGTCATGTTCTTCGACGCCTTCTTGGCCCGGCCGGTCAACTGGTAGTAGTAGTTGATCCCGACGTCGAACTGCAGGCACTTGCACGGGAACGTGTCGCTGTAGACGCGGTTGTAGGCGACCCGGGCCACCTTGCCGAGGTCGTCCCGGTTGCCGGCCTCGGCCTCGGCCAGCGACGCCACGGTCAGCGCCTCATAGGGGCTGATCTTCCGCTCGGCCTGCACCTTGTTCACGAAGTCGAGGCTCTCGGCCACGGTCAGGAAGTGCGTCACCATCTCGGTGAGCATCTGCTCGGCCGTCGCCTTGGGCTCGAACTCGTACGTGTCGGGGAACAGGAAGCCCTCGATCGACTTGGTGGCCTTCTGCTTGTCCGTCCGGTTGAACCAGAAGCCGGGCACGCCCAGGGCCTCGGGATCCTTCGCGGCGGCCTTGAAGTCCTTCACCGGGATGCCGGTCTTCTGGGACAGGATCGCGTACACCTCGAACGCGGTCTTGCCCTCGGGGATGGTGATGCCGTTGCTGACCCGGGACTTCGGATCGAGCAGCGCCGCCACGGCCGCGTCGCCGGACATCTGCTTCTTGAGATTGAAGGTGCCCGACTGGATGTTCTTGCCGCGCGGGTTCTTCTCGGCCGCCTGGGTGAAGGCCTTGGTGCTCTTCACCACATCGGCCCCGACCAGCGTGTTACCCATGTCGGTCAGCGAGGAGTTCGCCTTGATCTGCACCTGGATCGTGCCGGTGCCCGCGCCGTCGTAGTCGGCCGCGGTGAAGAAGTCACGGATCTTGCTGTAGCCCAGGTAGACGCCGCCGCCCAGAACCGCCAGCAGCACGAACGCCATCAGGAAGGCGATCGCGGAGCGTCCGCCGCCACCCTTGCCACCCTTGCCCCGGGCGCCTCGCCGGTGCTTCGGTTTACCACTGCGGTCGGCGTGCTCCTCGAACGCCAGGTCCAGCTCGTCGATCATCTTGTCTGCCTCCGCTGCGCGTCCAGCCAGCTCTGCAGGATCTCCACCGCGGCGGCCTGGTCGACCACCGCCCGCTGCCGCTTCCCGCGGACGCCACGTTCGGCCAGCCTACGGGTCGCCACCACGGTCGACATCCTCTCGTCCGCAAAGACGACGGGAACGGGTTGCACCGCGCTCACCAGCCGATCAGCGTACGCACGAATGTCAATGGCGGCGGTCCCCTCGTCGCCGTTGAGACGGACGGGGAGACCCACCACGATCTGCACCACCTCGTGTTCCCCCACGAGACGGCCGAGCTCAGCTATGTCAGCGGGTACGGAATCGGCGGCCGCACCCATGTCACGAGAAACCGTGGCCAAGGGGGTCGCCAGGATCCCGTCAGGGTCGCAGATCGCGACCCCGACACGGACCTTACCGACATCGACGCCCAGCCGCCTACCCCGCGACAGTGCCGTCATCGCCACCCCCTGTAGTCAGGCGGCCTCGACGACCGCCTTCTCCACCGCCGCGAGCAGGGACGGAACCTGGTCGGCGGGCACGCCACCACCCTGCGCAAGGTCGGCGTTGCCGCCACCCCGGCCGGACAGCGCGCCCTTGACCAGGTCGCTCGCGGAGAGACCGCGCGACTTCGCCGTCGCGTTGACCGCCACGATGAGCGACGCCTTGCCGTTCGCCCGGGCCGCCACGGCGACCACCGCGGGACGGCTCTGGTCGATCTTGCCGCGGATCTCCTGAGCCAGCGTACGCACGTCGTTGCCGGCCGCGCCCTCCGGAGCCTCGGTGCCGACGAACGCGACGCCACCCAGGTCACGGGCCTGCTGGGCGAGCGCGCCGGCCCCACCCAGCACCATCTGCGCCCGAAGCTTCTCGAGCTCCTTCTCCGCGTCACGCAACGCGGTCACCGTCTGTTCCACCCGCTCGGCGACCTGGTCGCCGGGCACCCGGAACATCTCGGCCAGCCGGGACACCAGCAGGTGCTCCTTGGCCAGGAAGCCGAACGCGTCGATGCCGACCAGCGCCTCGACCCGGCGTACGCCGGAACCGATCGACGCCTCGGAGAGGATCTTCACCAGGCCGAGCTGACCGGACCGCGCGACGTGTGTTCCACCACACAGCTCACGCGCGTAGTCACCGACCTCAACCACGCGGACCTCGTCGCCGTACTTCTCCCCGAACAGCGCCATCGCACCCAGCCGGCGCGCTTCCTCCTGGGAGGTGATGAACGCGTGCACCTCGAGGTCGCGCAGCAGCACCTCGTTGACCTGCTGCTCCACGTCGAACAGCACGGCCGGCGAGACCGCGCCCGGAGTGTTGAAGTCGAACCGGAGCCGGCCCGGGGCGTTCAGTGAGCCCGCCTGCGTCGCCGACTCGCCGAGGAACGCCCGCATGGTCTGGTGGATCAGGTGGGTCGCGGTGTGCGAGCGGGAGATCGCCTTGCGCCGGGTCACGTCGATCTCGGCGAAACCCGCCTCGCCGGCGCGCACCTCGCCACGCAGCACGCGCGCCTTGTGCACGATCAGCCCGGGCACCGGCGTCTGCACGTCGACCACCTCGAGCCGGCCGCCGCCCACGTTGATGATGCCGGTGTCGGCCTGCTGGCCACCGCCCTCGGCGTAGAACGGCGTGTGGTCGAGCACCAGCTCGACGTAGTCACCCTCGCCCGCCGCCTGCAGCGCCGTGCCGTCGCCACCGAGCAGCGCACGCACCCGGGACTCCCGGCTGACCTCGGCGTAACCGGTGAACTCGACCGGGCCGCCCTGGTCGAGCATGGTCCGGTACGCCGACAGGTCGACGTGGCCGGTCTTGCGCGCCGCCGCGTCCGCCTTGGCCCGGGCCCGCTGGTCGGCCATCAGCCGGCGGAAGCCCTCCTGGTCGACCTCCAGGCCCTGCTCCTGCGCGATCTCCAGGGTCAGGTCGATCGGGAAGCCGTAGGTGTCGTGCAGCTGGAACGCCTTGTCCCCGGAGAGCCGCGGCTGGCTCGCCGCCTTGGTCTCGGTGATCGCGGTGTCCAGGATCGTCGTGCCCGCGCGCAGGGTGGAGAGGAACGCGTCCTCCTCCGCGTACGCGTAGGTCGAGATCCGGCCGAACTCCTCGGCCAGCTCCGGGTAGGACGGCGCCATGCAGTCGCGCGCCACCGGCAGCAGCTCGGGGAACGACTGTCCTTGCCAGCCGAGCAGGCGCATCGACCGGATCGCGCGGCGCATGATCCGGCGCAGCACGTAGCCGCGGCCCTCGTTGGACGGGGTCACGCCGTCGCCGATCAGCATCAGCGAGGTGCGGACGTGGTCGGCGATCACCCGCAGCCGGACGTCGTCGGGGTGGCTCTCGGACGCCGCGTGGCCGGAGTTACGGCCGTACGTCGTCCCGGTCAGTTCGGCCGCGCGGGCCAGGATCGGCCGGACCTCGTCGATCTCGTACAGGTTGTCGACGCCCTGCAGGATCGACGCGATGCGCTCCAGGCCCATGCCGGTGTCGATGTTCTGTTTCGGCAGGTCACCGACGATCGTGAAGTCTTCCTTGGACTTGACGTCGGTGATCTCGTGCTGCATGAAGACCAGGTTCCAGTACTCCAGGAACCGGTCCTCGTCGACCTCGGGGCCGCCGTCCGGGCCGTACGCCGGGCCGCGGTCGTAGTAGAGCTCGGAGCAGGGGCCGGCCGGGCCGGGGATGCCCATCGACCAGAAGTTGTCCTTCTTGCCGCGGCGCACGATCCGGTCGGGCGACATGCCCGGCTGCTGCTTCCAGATCTCGATCGCCTCGTCGTCGTCGAGGTAGACCGTCGCCCAGATCTTCTCCGGGTCGAGGCCGAAGCCGCCGTCCGCGACCGGCTTGGTGGACAGCTCCCAGGCCAGCGGGATCGCGCCCGCCTTGAAGTAGTCGCCGAACGAGAAGTTGCCGTTCATCTGGAAGAACGTGCCGTGCCTCGACGTCTTGCCGACCTCGTCGATGTCGGGCGTACGGATGCACTTCTGCACGCTGACCGCGCGCGGGTACGGCGTCGCCCGCTGGCCCAGGAAGAAGGGCACGAACTGCACCATGCCGGCGTTGATGAACAGCAGGTTGGGGTCGTCGATGGCGGGCAGCGGGGCGCTCGGCACGACCGTGTGCCCGTTGGCCTCGAAATGCGCCAGAAAGCGCCGCTTGATCTCCGCGGTCCTCATCGCTGACCCTCCTGGGCGTGCCGCCCCACCGTGCCGTCCTGCGGGTCGTCACGCAGCTCGGCGAACTCGTCCTTGTACAGCTCGCCCGCGGCGAAGGCCTCCTGGATCTCGTTCTCCCGTTCGGCCATTCCCTCGCGTACGTCATCCACGAAGTTACGGACCGACTCGACGAGACCGCCAGCGGATTCCGACAGCGACGTCGCGATGCCGGACGGGGAGTACTGGTTGGCCTTCTTGGTGAGCTGACGGACCACCAGGGCGCCGACGGCCAGGCCGGCCCCCAGCCAGAGCAGGCGCTTCATGTGCGGTATTCCCTTCCCAGAGCGAGACTGATCAGCGCGACCGAGCGGCCTTGCGGCGCTGCTTGAGCGTGGCGCGGACCTCACGCTCGTCCTCGGCGTGCCGGCGGGCGGAGGCGGCCTTGCGCAGGCCGTACCCGAAGGAAGCGACCTTGATCAACGGGTTGGCGGCGGCGGCCGACACCACGGTGGCCAGGTTGGCCACGCTGGCGGTCACGTTCTGGGCGTGGCTGGTCATCGTGTCGACCTTGGCCAGCTGCACGTTCACCCCGTCGAGCGAGACCTGCACCTGACCCAGGGCGGTGTTCACGCCCTCGACGGTCTCGTTCACGTTGCCGAGCAACGGCCCGGTCCGCTCGGTCACCTCATTGATCGCCCGGGTCGCGGCATCCACCGTGCGGCCCAGCTTGAGAATGGGCACGGCCAGGAACAGCACGAGCATCAGGAAGGCGCCCGCCGCGATGAGACCTGCGATTTCTCCGGCGTCCATGAAGCCTCTCCTCTTTACAACCGATCGACAGCGGCAGGACAACGTGCAGACCCTACCGTCCGTGACGAGTGGCCGCTTCGCGACACCTCACGACTGTGTGGGTGTCGGCTCCAGAGGATCGCTGGGCAGCTGCGGGTCGGGTGTCTCGCCGACCAGCGACGGGTCGACCGCGGGCTGCGGCTTGCCCCGCCCGTCGGCGATCGCGGCCTGCACCTTGATGCTGACCGTCGACCCCTTGCAGCCCTTCGGCGGCCCGGTCGGCACCACGCCGTCCGGCCCGAGCGACGGCGGCGCGTCCGGGTCCTGCGCGGCGGCGGCGTCGACGGCACAGTCCGGCCGGCGCACCCAGAGGTCCAGAGTGAACTCGTCGCGGCGCCAGCACGAGTACTTGCCGTCCGAGATCGGCTGGTCCGGGCAGGACTCGACCTTCCACGGCTGCCAGCCGGCACTGGTCAGCGCCGCGGTGTACGCCTTGGCCGTCGGGTCGGTCTCCTGCGCCGACTGCACGGTCCGCTCCCGGAACTTGCATTCCTCGAGGCACCAGCGGCTGCCGGTGCTGCGGTCGTCGACCCGGGTGGTCGCCCACGACGGCAGGTCCAGCGAGTCGAGCGACGCGTAGACCGGGTCGGTGCTGATCGACCGGAACACCACCAGCGCCGGCAGCAGGATCAGCGCGACGATGCTCGCGGCGATCAGCGCGCCCACCCGCAGACGCCGCTGCGACCGCAGCTTCTCGAGAAGAGTCCCCTCGGCCAGGTCGTCCGGGTCCGGCTCCTCCTGGGGTACGGCCGGAGCACGCCCCGGCAGAGCCTGGCCGACGTCGCTCGGCACCGCGACGGAGGCCCGCCCCGGCAGGGCCTGACCGGCCTCGCCCGGCGGGGTGGCCCGGCCCGGCATCGCCTGACTGACGTCACCCGGCGGCGTGGCCCGGCCTGGCATCGCCTGGCTGACGTCGCCCGGCACGGACACCGAGGCCCGGCCCGGCTTGGCCTGACCCAGGTCGCCCGGCCTCGCGACCGACGCCCGGCCCGGACCGGCCTCGGCCGGCGCGGCCACGGATGCCCGGCCCGGCATCGCCTGGCTCACGTCACCCGGCGGGGTGACCGTCGCCCGGCCGTCGCCCGGAGGCGTCACCGTGGCCCGGCCGGTCGGCTCGGGAACGCCGTGCCGCGGGATGGCCTGGCTGACCTCGCCCGGAACGGCCACCGAAGCACGGCCGGGCGCCGACGCACGGGGCTGGACCTGGGTGAACTCACCACTGTGCCGCCCGGCCGGCGGCTCACCGGGCGGCGGCACACTCGCCCGTCCCGGTTCGCCGCCGCTGTGCCGGCCCGGCACCTCGGTGAACTCACCGCTGTGCCGGCCACCACCCTCACGCGGCTGGACCTGACTGAACTCGCCACTGTGCCGGCCGCCGCGCCGCATCCCCGGCCGCGCCGACGGGTCATCGGCCGGCGAGACCGGACGCACCCCGGCGCCGGCGTCAGCCGGCCCGGTCAGCGAGGCCCGGCTGAACTCCCCGGTCGCGAACCGCGCCCGCGGCCCGGTCTGCTCACCCCGGGCCGTCCCCGGCTCGGCACGCCCGGCCGGCGGCGGAGGCACGGACGCCCGGCCCGGTGTCGGGGTTCCCGCCTCGGGAGCAGGCACGCTGGCCCGCCCCGGAGCCGCGGACCGAACCGCCGGCCCCTGGCCGTCCTCACCACCGGGCTGACGCCCCTCACCGGGCTGACGTCCCCGACGCCCGGGAAGTCCCTGACTGTCCTCAATGCCCGGCTGACGGCCGGGGCGGAGCGGCATGCCCTGGCTGTCGTCGACGCCCGGCTGCCTCCGCCCGGGCAGACCCTGGCTGTCCTCGACACCCGGCTGGTGACGACCCGGGAAACCCTGGCTGTCGTCGATGCCGGGCGGCAGTCCGGCGCGGCCCGGCAACGCCTGGCTGATCTCGCCCGGCGGCGGCGGCGGCGGCGCCGCGCGCCCGGCCCGGGTCGGGCCCTCGGGCGCGGCGCGGCGGCCCGTTCGCTGGCCTGGCTGACCCTGGGCCTGGTCACGGCCACGCGGGTCGGCCTGCGGGGCGTTCGGCGCCTGGGGTCCGTTGGGTCCATGAAGGGCGTTCGGGCCGTTGGCGCCCTGGTCACCCGGCTGGCCCCGGCGGTCCTGGCCGGGCTGCGCCGGGCGGGGGATCCGCCCGGTGCCACGGCCGGTCTGGTCACCCGGGCGCCGGATCGGCCCCGAAGGACTGTCCGCCATCGCGCCCGCACGACCGGGGATCGCCGGCGCCCGAGCACCCTCCCGCCCCGGCACCACCGGCGGCACGATGCTGGCACTGGCCCGCACCGGTTGGCCGGTCGGCCCTACGCCCTGGATGGTTCCGGTCGCCCGGTTCGGAACGGCGCCGGTCCGGCCACCACCGGGCCGCGGCGGCGCCCCTCGCTGCCCACGTGGAATCGGCCCGGTGCGCCCACCGGGCTCGGGCAGCCCATGCCGCCCCGTACCTTCGTCATCAGGCCCGGCCGGCCCGCGCCCACGCGGCCCCACCTGGGCAAACTCACCACTCGCATGCCGCCCACCCGGCGCACCGCCCTGCGGCGCCCCACCGTGAGAGGGCCCGCCTTGCGGAGGCGCGGCGTGTGAAGGCCCGCCGCCCTGCGGAGGCGCGGCGTGTGAAGGCCCGCCGTGAGAAGGCCCGCCCCGCGGAGGCGCGCCCTGCGGAGGCCCACCGACCGGCGGCGGTCCTGCGGGCGGCATCCCGTCCGGCCCACGTCCACCCGGCGCAGCGCGACCGGCGCGCCTGGGCGGAGGCGGCTGCGCCCCACCCGGAGGCGGCTGCGCCCCACGCGGAACACCGGACGTCTCATCTCGCGGCCCACGCCGAATCGGCCCCGAGGGATCGTCCTGAAGACTCTGCGGCCGCCCGACCCGCCCCGACGGCCCTTCACCCGGCCCACGCCGGACCACACCGGACGGCTCGCCACGCGGAATCGGCCCCGAGGGCTCATCGCGATCAGGGAACTGCCCCGGCGCCGCACGCCCGGCCGGCGCCGGCCCCGGACCCGGCACCCGCCCGGTCCCACGCGGCCCACCCGGCGGCTGCCCCGCCGGCGAAACCGCACCGGTCGGCGCCCCGGCACCCGGCGGCACCCCACCGGGCATCGCACCCGGCGGCACCGCACGAGGAGGCACCGCCCGCGGAGGCACCGCGCCCGGCGGTGTCCCACCCGGCGGCGTCGCGCCCGCCGGCGGCACCGAAGGCGCGTTCCCGCTGGCCGGAACCTCACCCGGGCCAGGCGCCGCCCCGCCGTACCCACGGGCCGGACTCGCCGGCGCAGGCGCCGGCGCCGTACCCGGATCGATCTGCCGCCGCCCACGCCCGGGCCCGGCCTCACCGGAAACCTGCGGCTGCTGCCCCGAGGGCGCCTGCCACGACCCCGAGGTCGTCTGCCAGGTCCCGGACTGGGTCTGCCACGAGTTGTCGAACCGCGCCCGCGCGGGACTGACCGGCGCCGCCGAGGGAGCCGGCGCGGGCGGAGCCGGCGCGGCCGGACCGTCGTCGTCGTCCGGCCCCGGCGCCACCGCGCCCTTCTTGCTGGCCCGTCCGTCGTTCGCCTTGCCGGGTCCGATCGCGCCGCGTTCCTGCTTGGCCGTGCGCAGGTCGTCGAGCCAGCCGGTCTCTTCCTGGCCGAGGTCCTCGGGCACGTCGGGCTCCGGCGCACGGCCGCGCCCGAACAGCCGGCGGCTACGGCCGGTCTGGTCGTTGTTGCGCGGGTCAGCGTCGTCGGGCCGTTCGGCACCGCGCGGGCTCACGGCTGTTCCTTTCCGGCGGCTGGGCCGCTGTCGTCCTGGCGGGCGTCGATATGGTCGCCAGCCGACGAGCCTACGGTCGAATCCTGTGCCGCGCCGTCGTCCGAATGTCCTACCGCGCCCCCAACGCCGTCCTTGGCCCGAGAAGCCCGGGACGTCTCGGCGGCCGGGCGGGCGGCGGCGGGCGGCCCCGGCGTACCCCGGACGATGCGCCGCAGCCTCGGAAGACGCTCGGCCACCGCGCGTTCGGCGCCGTGCTCGGTCGGAGTGTAGTAATCCGACCCGACCAGGTCATCCGGGACATACTGCTGCTTAACCACACCACGTGGGTCATCGTGCGGATATCGGTAGCCGCGACCGTGACCAAGACCACGCGATCCGGGGTAGTGCGCGTCACGCAGATGTGCCGGGACGGCACCGCCCCGTCCCGACCTGACGTCGGCCATCGCGGCGCCGAGCGCGGTCGTCACGCTGTTCGACTTGGGCGCGGTGGCCAGATGCACCACCGCCTGCGCCAGGTTGAGACCGGCCTCCGGCAGACCCACATTCTGTACGGCCTGAGCCGCCGCCGTGGCCACCAGCAGCGCCTGCGGGTCGGCCATCCCGACGTCCTCACTGGCGAAGATCACGATGCGCCGGGCGATGAACCGCGGGTCCTCCCCGGCCACCAGCATCCGGGCCAGCCAGTGCAGGGCGGCGTCCGGGTCGGAGCCGCGCATGCTCTTGATGAACGCGCTGGTCACGTCGTAGTGCGCGTCGCCGTCGCGGTCGTAGCGGACGGCCGCCACGTCCACCGCCTTCTCCGCGGTGGCGAGGTCGATCTCCTGGGCGCCCTGGGCCTCGGCGGATCCGGCGGCCGCCTCCAGGGCGGTCAGCGCCTTGCGGACATCGCCGCCGGCCAGGCGTACCAGATGATCTTCGGCCTCGGAAGTGAGCGTGACCGCACCGCCCAGCCCGCGCTCGTCGGTGACCGCGCGCCGGACCAGCGAGCGCACCGCGTCGTCGTCGAGCGGGTGCAGCGTGAGCAGCACACAGCGGGAGAGCAGGGGTGAGATGACCGAGAAGTACGGGTTCTCGGTGGTCGCCGCGAGCAACGTGACCGTGCGGTCCTCGACGGCGGCGAGCAGCGAGTCCTGCTGGGTCTTGCTGAACCGGTGCACCTCGTCGATGAAGAGCACGGTGGGCAGTCCGCCGGCCCGGCGTTCGCGGCGCGCGGTCTCGATCACCGTACGCACGTCCTTGACGCCCGCGGTGAGCGCGGACATGGCCACGAACTTACGGTCGGTAGCCGCCGCCACCAGATGGGCGATCGTGGTCTTGCCGGTGCCGGGCGGACCCCAGAGGATCACCGACATCGGCGACGCGCCGGTCACCAGCTGACGCAGCGGCGCGCCGGGCGCCAGCAGATGCTGCTGTCCGACCAGCTCATCGAGGGTGGCCGGGCGCATCCGGACGGGCAGCGGCGCATCCGCGGCGGGCGGCGTGAAGCCAGGCGCCGCGGAGTGAGCGGGTGCCTTGAGCGAGAACAGCCCGTCGGGTTCCATCAGCAGCAGAGAGTACCGGCCGTCCCGCCATGCCCGAAACGCACGGAGGACGGCCGGCGCCGTGGTCTATGTGTCAGCCGCGGCCGGGACGACGGCCGTAGAAGCGGCGGCCGCTGCCCGAGCCCGAGCTGTTGCGCGGACCGCTGCCGATGCCGGCCAGGTAGAGCGACAGCAGCAGGAGACCGAGCATGACGAACGTGTTGAAGTTGAACAGGTCGCCCTTGGGGACCACGTCGAGCAGGTCGAGCAGAAGGTAGATGCCGAAAACTGCGGCTGCGGCAATGGCTAGCATGTCTGTCCTCCGGGGGTGAGAGCACTTCGACGGGCGTCATACCCATTCCCCCCACCTGCTGAAACTCCACCGTGGACGAGATACAGCGGCGCCGCCAGAGCGAGCACCACGGCGCCGACGGCCATCGCGGCCGCGGTGCCGGCGCCGGCCGCGATCGCGGTCAGCGTGACGATGCCGATGGCGAAGCCGGGCTGGGACATCATCGAGTTCAGCGACAGCACGCTGGCCCGGTGCGGCCCGTCGACCTGGCGGTGCAGCAGCGCGGCGTGCACCGGGTTCGCCGCGCCGTGCATCGCGTAGCAGAACAGGTAGGCCGCGATGATCCCGGCCGGCCCGGCCAGCACGGCCATGCCGACGATGGTCAGCCCTTGCGCGATGCGCAGGGCGAAGCCGGTCCAGCGGGTGCCGATCTTCTTGACGAGCAGGGGTACGAGCGCGGCGCCGACCGCCGAGGCCGCCCAGCCGCCCGCGCCCACCGGCCCCATCAGGGCGGCCGCCGCGTCGGGGCCGGCCAGCACGCCGGAGAGCCGGATCGGCATCAGCGTCTCGAAGGTGGGCATGCCGAAGCCCCAGAACAACTCGACCGCGATCAGCGCGGCGAGCACCCGGTTGCGCCGGGCCAGCCGCAGCGCGCCACCGATCGCCGCGGGCACACCCTTGGCCGAGGCGATCAGCGCGGCCATCCCGCGGGCGGACCGCTCCTCGGTCAGCAGCACCATGATCGCGACCAGGTTGGCCACGCCGAACCCGATCGCCAGCAGCACCGGCACCAGCAGCGAGCTGACCGCGACCACCGCCCCGCCGAGCAGCGCGCCACCGCCGATCGCGACGCCGAGCACCACGCCGCTGCGGCTCAGTCCGGTCTCGATGTCGGCGTCCGGGTCGTCGGCCAGGGCGCGGTCCACGTACCAGGCCTCGAGCGGTCCGCTGTCCAGCGCCCGGAACACGCCCTGCAGCAGGTAGACCAGCATCAGCAGGGGCATCGTGTCGGCGACCGTCAGCACCGCCAGCGAACCCAGGTTGAGCAGGCCGGCCAGCAGCAGGACCGGGCGGCGGCCGATCGCGTCGGACAGCCCGCCGGTGGGCAGTTCGAGCAGCAGCACGACGATGCCCTGCATGGACGCGGCCACGCCGATCTGGGCGATGCTCAGCCCGCGCTCCATCGGCAGCAGCACCAGGACCGGGATCATCAGGCCGACGGGCAGCCAGCGCAGCCCGAGCAGGAACAGGAAGCGCCTCACAGCGGCACCGGGCAGCAGTAGAGCAGCACGTTCCGCGTACCCCGCCGCTTCTGATATTTCGCGATGACCTCGTCCAGCTCGTCGAGCATCGCGGTCAGGTCGTCCGGGTCGAGCCGCAGGATGTAGTCGTTGAACTGGGCGGCCTCCCGCCACTCGACCGGCTCGCCGTCCACGCCGCGGGTCCAGGTGTCGATCCGGTCGGCCACATTCCGCGCGTACGAGCTGACCAGCCAGTCGGCGGCGGCCAGCGCGTCCGGGTCGCCGGCGAAGTCGTCCCGTTCCCAGCTCGTCACGTCATGCGCGGCGCGCCACCAGCGCTCCCGGCCGCGCGTTCCCTCGTCCGTCTCTTCGACCAGCCCGACCTCGGCGAGCTGCCGCAGGTGATAGCTGGTGGCGCCGGTGTTGGTCGCGAACCGCTCGGCCAGCCGGGTGGCGGTGGCCGGCCCGTTCAGCCGCAGCTCGCCCACCAGCCGCGAGCGCAGCGGATGGGCCAGCGTCCTGATCTGCCGGGAGTTGAGACGCACGTGGCTCAGGTCGTCGGTCACACCATCCACAATAAGTGTGCAAAGAGATTGTGCAAGTCCTAGGATCGAGACCATGATCGATGTACGGCAGGCCGGCCCCGACGACGCCGACGAGTTGATGGTGCTGCGCGGCGTGATGACCAGCGCGCTCTGGGGCCGGGGTGACGCCCAGCCCGGCGAGTGGATGGCGACCGGCGCGCGGTTGCTGCGCCAACGCCTGGGCGCCGAGCTGGCGGCCTTCGTCGTCGACCGCGACGACGCGCCCGGCCTCGCCGCCTGCGCGGTCGGCCAGATCGACCAGCGGCTGCCCGGCCCCGGCGACCCCACCGGCCGGCGCGGCTACGTCTACAACGTGGCGACCCGGCCCGGCCACCGCCGGCGCGGCTATTCGCGAGCCTGCATGCGGGCGTTGCTCACCTGGTTCGAGGAGGCCGGCGTCACCACGGTCGACCTGCGCGCGTCCGAGCAGGGCGAGCCGCTCTACCGCGACCTCGGCTTCGAACCCACCAGCCACCCCAGCCTGCGGCGCGTTTCTCAGCGATGATGTCGTGATGGACCCGACGATTGTCGAACGCGCCGAACAGCCCTACATCGGCCGCCGCGAGTCGATCACGATGACCGAGTTCGCCCGCATCGCCGACCACCTGCCCCGCATGTTCGACGACCTCACCACCGAGGGCGTCGAGATCGCCGGCCCGCCGTTCTTCCGCTACCGCGTCATCGACATGGCCGCCGACCTGCTCGTCGAGGCCGGTATCCCGGTCACCGACGCCCCCGCGACCCTGGCCGACCCCACGTTCGTCGACTGCCTCCCGGCCGGCCGCTACGCGACGATCCGCCACATCGGCCACCCCGACGAACTGATCGCGGTGACCGCCAAACTCCTCGACTGGGCCCACCACCAGGGCCACACCTTCGACATGCGCCAAACCCCTTCCGGCGAGGTCTGGGAGTGCCGCCTCGAGCAGATGTTCACCAACCCGGCCGAGGAGCCCGACATGCACAAGTGGGAAACCCACCTGTACTTCAAACTGGCCTAGCCCTCCGCCGGCCCAGAACGCGTTCGCGGCGCCGGATGTGTCATCCGGCGCCGCGTGCGTGCTGCTTGGTCGTCCTAGTTGGACTTCTCCACCGGTACTGCGACGCCGTCGGTGCCCGGGGCGCCGGCCGCCGGCTTCGGCTTGGCGTCGATGCCGGCCTCGAGGCGCTGCTGCGCCGTGATCGGGGTCGGCGCCGTGGTCAGCGGGTCGTAGCCGCCGCGCGTCTTCGGGAAGGCGATGACCTCGCGGATCGAGTCGTTGCCGGAGAGCAGCATGCAGGTGCGGTCCCAGCCGATGGCGATGCCGGCGTGCGGCGGCGGGCCGTACTTGAACGCCTCGAGCAGGAAGCCGAACTTGTCCTGCGCCTCCTCGGTCGAGATGCCGAGCAGGTCGAAGACCCGGCTCTGCACGTCGCCGCGGTGGATACGGACGCTGCCGCCCCCGATCTCGTTGCCGTTGCAGACGATGTCGTACGCGTAGGCCAGCGCCTCGTCCGGCGCCTCCTCGAACCGGTCCATCCACTCCGCGTTCGGCGACGTGAACGGGTGGTGCACCGCGGTCCAGCCGCCCTCGTCCGTCTTCTCGAACATGGGCGCGTCGACCACCCAGCAGAACGCCCACGCCGACTCGTCGATCAGCCCGGACCGCTTGGCGATCTCGATGCGTGCCGCGCCCAGCAGTTCCTGAGCCTCGCGCCGCTCGGCCGCCGCCGCGAAGAACACCGCGTCACCAGGCTTGGCGCCGACCGCGTCCGCGAGCCCGCCGAGGTGCTCGGCGGACAGATTCTTGGCGACCGGCCCACGAGCCTCGCCGGTGTCAGCGTCGAGCAGCACGTAGGCCAGACCACGCGCGCCCCGCGCCTTGGCCCAGTCCTGCCAGCCGTCGAGTTCCTTGCGGGTCTGCGACGCCCCGCCCGGCATGACCACCGCGCCGACGTAACCGCCCGCGTCGATCGCGCCGGCGAACACCCGGAACGACGTACCCGACAGGTAGGAGGTCAGCTCGGTAAGCTCCACCCCGTACCGGAGATCGGGCTTGTCCGACCCGTAGCGCGCCATCGCGTCGTGCCAGGTGATCCGCGGGATCGGCGTCTGCACCTGGTAGCCGGCCAGCTCGCCCCACAGCTTGACGACGAGCTCCTCGCCGAGCGCGATGATGTCGTCCTGGGTGACGAAGGACATCTCGATGTCGAGCTGGGTGAACTCGGGCTGCCGGTCGGCCCGGAAGTCTTCGTCGCGGTAGCAGCGGGCGATCTGGTAGTACCGCTCCAGGCCGGCGACCATGAGCAGCTGCTTGAACAGCTGCGGCGACTGCGGCAGGGCGTACCAGGTGCCCGGCTGGAGGCGCACCGGCACCAGGAAGTCGCGCGCGCCCTCCGGCGTCGACCGGGTCAGCGTCGGCGTCTCGATCTCGTTGAAGTCACGGGCGTGCAGCACCTCGCGGGCGATCTGGTTGGCCCGGGAGCGCAGCTTGAGCGCCTTGGCCGGCCCGCTGCGCCGCAGGTCGAGGTAGCGGTACTTGAGCCGCAGATCGTCACTGGCAGTGACCGCGTCGTCGACCGGCAACGGCAGCGGCGCCGCCTCGGACAGCACGGTCAGCGTGTCGACCGGCACCTCGATCGCGCCGGTGGGCAGCTCCGGGTTCTCGTTCCCCTCGGGCCGCTCCGCCACCACGCCGGTCACCGAGATGCAGAACTCGTTGCGCAGCGCATGGGCGTCTTCCTCCCGGAAGACCACCTGCACCACACCCGAGCCGTCCCGAAGATCCACGAACACGACCCCGCCGTGGTCACGCCGGCGAGCCACCCAGCCGGCCAGCGTCACCGTAGTTCCGGCGTCGCTCGCACGCAGAGAGCCGGCGTCATGGGTACGGATCACGGAAACGTCTCCTCACAGGTCGATAGCACCCGACATTCTGTCAGCCCGCCCCACTCCTTCCGCCCCGGCCTCCCACCCTTCACCTCAGATCAAGGTCAAGAGCCGGATGTCGCATCCAGGTGGGTGGTACAGACCGCAGCTCCCGCCGAGGGTCGGTCCGCTACCGCTCCCTCCCACCCCCGTGCCCACTCGAGCCGCCGCTGCGCGGAACCCCATGCTCAGCGCTCCGCGCTTCCGCCCCGCCAGTGGTAGGCAAGCGCGCCATCCACAGCCAAAACACCGTCCCGACCTACCACCGACCAGAGCAACTCATCGTCCAACCCCATGGCGCCCAGCCGCGCGAGCTTCACTCGGGGAGAGCGACCGCCGCCGCGACCTCGGGAGACTCGATGGCGTTGAGGGCGGCAACGAGCCGCCTCTCCTCCCAGGCGAAGTGCGAGGAGAGGATCGCCGCGAGTCCGTCCAGTTCAGCCAGCGTCCCCGGCGCGTCCAGATCGCCGGCCAGGGCAGCCGCCTTCCGGAGCAGCTCAGCGACCATCTCGTGGTCATGCCGCAGCCCGGCCAGCACTTCCCGCAGCTCCGGATGCCGCGACTCCAGCGCCGGGAAGACGGTCGCGTCCTCCCCGCCGTGATGGGCGCTGACCGCCGCGCAGAACGCCACGCAGTGGAGGGCCAGTTCGTCGGGCGGCAGCGTCCCCGAGCGCAGCCGGTCGAGCGCGTCGCGCAGGTGGGAGTGGGTTTCGATCAGCTGGAGCCCGAGAGCGTCGATCCGTTCAGATGTCATCGCGCCCCCGAGTCGACCAAATCCGACGAGCCCGGTCAAGCCGGACCGATATGAGACGCTGTCGGGATGCAGACGGGGGATTGGGAGCAGCGCGTGGCCGCCCTGTGGGCCACGATGGACGACTACGACGAGCCGGAGTTCCTGACGCTCATCGAGAAGCTGGTCGAGGAACTCCCGCCGGCCGCGCCCGAGGGCTTCTTCGAACGCGCCTGCGCTCTCGACTCGACCGGACACTCCGATCTGGCCGTCCCCCTCTACCGCCAGGCCCTGGACGCGGGCGTGACCGGCGAGCGCCGCCGCCGCTCGGTGATCCAGATGGCCAGCTCCCTGCGCAACCTGGGCCGTTCCCAGGAGAGCGTCGCCCTGCTCGAGGACGAGCTGAAACAACCGTCCGACCACCTCGACGACGCGGCCCGAGCCGTCCTGGCCCTGGCCCTGACCGACGTGGGCCGCGAACGCGAGGCCGTCGCCGTGGCCGTCGGCGCGCTGGCCGCCCACCTCCCCCGCTACCAGCGTTCGATGGCCAACTACGCCCGCCTCCTCATCGAGCCCGACCCCACCGCCGACCCCGAGTCCGACGTCCACGACTGACCCCCGGTCCAGCCCCGGCCGCCATCAAGCGACGACGGCGCCCAGACCGCCGTCGCGGCGACCTGAGTCGCTGAGGGCAACGGCCCAGGAGTTCAGAATCCGTGGCCGACATGGTCTCCGGCGCGAAGCCGACCACCATCAAGGGCCGGGTCAGGGCTCGGCGGTCATGGCGGAGAGTTCGTCGTCGCGGTCCTGTCGGGTGCGGGGGCGGCCGGGCGCGTCGGGGCGGGCGTCCCACGGGCGGGGGCCGGACGGCGGGCGGTAGTTGACGCCCAGCGCGGCCAGCCGGTCGAGGTGGGCGGGCAGCCGCGCCGGGAAGTCGGCCGCCGGGTGCCAGACGGCCTCGGCGAAGGCGGCCAGCCGCGGGAACGCCATGTAGTCGACGCGGCGCGCGGATTCCATGTGTTCGGTCCACAGGTTGGCCTGGGCGCCGATCACCCGGGACGCCTCGGCCTCGGTCAGGCCGGGTGGGACCGGGTCGAAGGTCAGCAGGTCGTCGAGCGGCAGCAGGGTGCCGACGGGGGTGGGCTCGCCGGGGAGTTCGGACTGGCGGTAGTCGAGGTAGACCGCGGTGTCGGGGCAGGCGACGACCTCGTGGCCGGCCCGGGCCGCGCGGGCAGTTCGGGCCGGGCCACGCCAGGCCGCGACCAGGGCGCCGTCGGGCGCGCCGCCGTCGAGGATCTCGTCCCAGCCGTAGGCGCGGCGGCCCAGCGAGCGCAGATGCCCGGCGGCCTGGGCGATCCACCAGGCGTGCACGGCGCGTTCGTCGGCGAGGTCGTGGTCGCGCCGGAACTGGACCACCGCCGGCGACTCGGCCCACTCCCCGGGCGGGCATTCGTCGCCGCCGATGCCGATGGTCTCGGCCGGGAAGAGCTCGCAGACCTGGGTGAGCACGTCGCGGACGAAACCCACGGCCGTGTCGGAGACGTTCAGCAGGTGGGTGGAGATGCCCCAGGCGGTGCGTACGGAGGGGGTCGCGCCGTTGCCCAGTTCGGGGTAGGCCGCGATCGCCGCCTGCATGTGCCCGGGCAGGTCGATCTCGGGGACCACCGTGACCTGGCGCGCGGCGGCGTAGGCCACGATCTCGCGCAGGTCGTCGGCCAGGTAGAAGCCGCCGTGCGGGCGGTCGTCGTAGCGCCCGTGTGACGACGAGCCCAGCATGCTGCGCGGCCGCCACGCCCCGACCTCGGTCAGCCGCGGCCAGCCGGGCACTTCGAGCCGCCAGCCCTGGTCGTCGGTCAGGTGCAGGTGCAGCACGTTGAGCTTGTGGAACGCGATCAGGTCGATGAACCGCAGCACGTCGGCCACCGGCATGAAGTGGCGCGCCACGTCGAGCATCACGCCGCGCCACCGGAACCGCGGCGCGTCGTCGATCTCGACCTGGGGAACGATCGGCGCGGCGGGCGCCGGCAGCGCGCGCCGCAGGAAGGCCGGTGGCAGCAACTGACGCAACGTCTGGAGCCCGTAGAACACGCCGGCGGCCGAGCCCCCGGTCACCGACACCTCGGCGCCGGAGACGACCAGCCGATATCCCTCAGCCGGCCGGGACTCGTCGAGCGCGAGCACGATGCCAACCCCACCGACCCGAGCAGCGCCGCCGGCGGAGTCGGCGGAGTCGGCGGAGGCGGGGGCGGTGGTGGAGGCGGAGGAGGAGGAGGCGGCGAGCCCAGGAGACGGAGTGAAGGCGGGCAGCGCGGCGTCAAGAGCCACCGGCGCGGGAAGCCCGGCGGGGCCGTCTGGCAGGGCCACGCCGACCGGCTGGAGGACGCCGCGCAGCCAGGTCGCCACCCCGGAGAGCGCCGGCGGGTAGGACAGCGGCAGGTCGGTCAGGTCGCGGGTGCGCTCGGCCGACACCACGCCGGAAGCGGGCGCAGGAACAACGCAGGAAGCGGGCGCGGGGACAACGCCGGGCACGGCGGCCGGGGTGGCCGGCACGGATCGGGAGCCCATCAGAGATAGGTGTGCAGGACGTCGACCAGGCGGCGCTCGTCGTCGACGAGCGGGATGTCGCGCCACTTGTCGAACGCCGTGCACGGGTGGGAGAGGCCGAAGCGGATCAGGTCGCCGGGGCGCACCGGCATGTCGGGGGCGACGCGCAGGTAGCAATGGTGGTCGTTGAGCTTGGTCACGGTCAGGCCGGTGGCCGGCTCGAGCACGATCGGCAGGCCCTCGTCGAACGGCGCGTCACGTTTGCCCAGGCCGGCCAGGGCCAGCCCGGGCTCGGGCACCGAGATGATCTGGGCCCACATCTCCATCGCGGCGGTCAACGGGCCCTCGGCGGGCACCCGGTTGAACGGGGTTTTCTCGCGGTAGAAGCCGTCGTCGTGGGTGACCGACGCGCCGCTGCGCAGGATCAGCTGCCCCAGCCCGGCCCCGGCCAGCCGCGCGGTGACCCGGTCGAACCACGCGCTGCCGCCGGCCGACACCATCGGCGTCGGAGGCAGCAGCCCGGCCTCGCCCAGGCGGCGCACACCGGCCGCGAGCTGGTCGAGGAAGGCGTCGACCGAGGGCTCGTCGGACAGCTGCCCTTCGTACCCGGTCACGCCCGACAGCGAAAGCGCCGGCGAAGCGGAGACCGCGCGCGCCACCGCTTCCATCTCCCCGAGATCGCGCACGCCCGTGCGGCCCCCCGCGTGTCCGAGCTCGACCAGCACCCGCAGGTGGCCCCCGACGGCGGAGGCGGCCTCGGCGGCGGCCGTGACCCCGGCGACCGAATCGACCTGGAACCAGACCGCCCACCCGGCCGCGACCTCGGTGGCGAGCCAGCGGAGGGCGGCGGGGTCGAGCACTTCGTTGGCGATCAGGACTCGGGGTACGCCCAGCCGGCGCAGCACGAGCGCCTGGTTGGGCGTGGCCACCGTCAGCCCCCACGCGCCCGCCTCGAGCTGCAGGTCGAGCAGCCGCGGCGCCATCGTCGTCTTGGCGTGCGGAGCGAAATCAAGACCATGCCGAGCGGCGTACGCGGCCATCGTCGCGATGTTGGCCCGCACGGCCGATTCCCGGATGGTGAGCAGCGGCCAGGTGAACCCGCCGTCGAAGATGCTCGACCCGCGCGCCGGCCCGCCGCCGGAGGGCGACCAGAAACCCTTGGCCCGCCAGTCGATCGGCTCGTCGGGGATGTCGAGCATCCTGCCTCCCTTGACCAGTGATCGCTGAAACGATGGAGTCAGTCCGAGGTCTCTTCGCGACGGTGGAGATCCAATGCGAAGGTTACGCAAGGTTTGATGTTGAGGTAGGTCGCGAAGAGCCCTCAAAACCTAGCAATCACCACCGACATTTTCCGGAGAGCGCATGCCCGAGCCGTACGACCTGCTGCTGACCGGGGGCGAGGTGCTCGATCCGGGCGGCGGGCAGCGTGGCCGGCTGGACGTGGCCATCCGCGGTGGCCTGATCGCCGACGTGGGCGCGGGCCTGCCCGGCGACGCCCACGCGACCGTGGACGTGACCGGTGACCTGGTCCTGCCCGGCCTGGTCGACCTGCACACGCATGTCTATCCGGGCGCCGGTTACTGGGGCCTCGACCCCGACCCGATCGCCTGGCACACCGGGGTGACCACCTGGGTCGACGCGGGGTCGGCGGGCGCCTACTCGGTGGCCGGGCTGCGGGAGTTCGCGGCGAGCCGGCGGGTCCGCGTACGCGCGTTGCTCAACATCGCCGGTCAGGGCCTCTCCGCCCGTACCGGCGAAGGTGTTGATCTTGCGAATTGTGACCCTGATCTCGCGGCCCGGGCGATCCGGGAGCATCGCGACCTCCTGTGTGGCGTGAAGGTGCGGATCGATCGGGAGACCGTCGGTGACAACGGTGTGGAGCCGTTGCGGCGGGGGCTGATCGCGGCGCGCGAGTGTGGCGTGCCGGTGATGGTCCACATCGGAACGACGCCGCCGGCCCTGGCCGACGTGCTCGAGCTGCTGCGGCCGGGCGACATTCTCACCCATTGCGCGAGCGGGCTGGGCCGGCCGACCGGCCCGGCGGCCCGCGAGGCGTACGCGCGTGGCGTGCTCTTCGACATCGGGCACGGGTCCGGCGCGTTCGCGTTCGACGTGGCCGAGGCCCAGCTGGCGAGCGGAATGCCGCCGCACACGATCTCCACCGACCTGCACGCGCGCTCGGTCTACGGGCCGGTGTTCGACCTGCCGACCACGATGACCAAGCTGATCGCCGCCGGGCTGCCGCTCGACGAGGTGGTGGCGAGCGTCACCATCCGTCCGGCGACGGCCCTGGGTCTGCAGGCCGGCTCCCTCGCGCCCGGCTCGCCCGCCGATGTGGCGGTGTTCACCCGGATCGATCAGCCACAGGAGTTGACGGACGCGCACCGGCAGACCCGCACGGTCCCGTTCCGGCTGGTCAACCGGCATACGTTCGTGGGCGGCCGCCGCCTGCCGGCCCAGTTCGCCGCTCCCCCGCCGCCCTGGGTCCCGCTCACCGAGGGGCAGACGACCGCTCTGCGGGAGCGCGAGAATGCCTTCCGCGATCTCCTGTCCACGCCGCTCGTGGGCGTGGACGGGCTGGCCGAGCAGTTTCCCCGCGATATCGAGGAGTCCTGATGCCCAAGCGTTCCGTCAGCACCGACAAGGCCGCGCCCGCCGGCGGCCCGTACTCGCAGGCGATCGTCGCCGGCGACACCGTCTACCTGGCCGGGGCGGTGCCCGCGTTGCCCGACGGCACCCGGGTGACCGGCTCGTTCGCCGACCAGGCCCATGCCGCCTTCCGCAACCTCGCCGCCGTCGCCGAGGCCGCCGGCGCCAGCCTCGACCAGGCCGTCCGGGTCGGCGTCTACCTGCGCGACTTCGACAACTTCGCGGCGATGAACGAGGTGTACGGCGAATACTTCGGCGGCGAGCACCCGCCGGTCCGCACGACCATCCCGGTCGACCTGCGCGGCATGGAGATCGAGGTCGACGCGATTCTCTACCTGGGCTGACCGGCGTTTCGGCGGCCGTCCGCGCGGTGACGGAGTGCGAAGATCGCGTAACACGCCGGCAACACCAGGCTGCAAACATGCGCTGGGCGACACCAGGGAGGTCCGTTGTTCCTCAGCCAGCACGAGCAGGAACGGCTGCTCATCCACGTCGCGGCCGACGTCGCGACCCGGCGGCGGGAGCGTGGGCTCAGGCTCAACTACCCCGAGGCCACCGCGATCATCACCGCGTTCCTGCTCGAGGGCGCGCGTGACGGCCGCACGGTGGCCGACCTGATGGACGCCGGTCGTCGCGTGCTCACCCGCGATGACGTGCTCGAGGGTGTGCCCGAGATGCTGCCGGAGGTGCAGGTGGAAGCGACCTTCCCGGACGGCACCAAGCTGGTCACCGTGCACGGGCCGATCACATGATCCCGGGCGAGGTGATCCACGGCGCCGGTGAGGTGGAGATCAACATCGGCCGGCCCGAGCTGGCCCTGACCGTACGCAACACCGGCGACCGCCCCGTGCAGGTCGGCTCCCACTTCCACTTCGCCGAGTCCAACGAGGCGCTGGAGTTCGACCGGGACGCCGCCTGGGGTCACCGGCTCGCGGTCCCGGCGGGCACCTCGGTGCGCTTCGAACCGGGCATGCCCCGAGACATCGTCCTGGTGCCGCTGTCCGGCCGCCGCATCGTGCCCGGCCTGCGCGGACTGGCCGGTGGGCCGCTGTGAGCACGCTCGATCGGGGCCGGTACGCCGCCCTCTACGGACCCACCGCCGGCGACCGCATCCGGCTCGCCGACACCAACCTGCTGATCGAGATCGAGGAGGACCGCAGCGGCGGCCGCACGGCCGGCGACGAGGTGGTCTTCGGCGGCGGCAAGGTGATCCGCGAGTCGATGGGCCAGTCCCGCGCCACCCGCGCCGAGGGCACCCCCGACACGATCATCACCGGCGCCGTGGTGCTCGACCACTGGGGCATCGTCAAGGCCGACGTCGGCATCCGCGACGGCCGGATCGTGGCGCTCGGCAAGGCCGGCAACCCCGACATCATGGACGGCGTACACCCCGACCTGGTCATCGGCGGCGGCACCGAGGTGATCGCCGGCAACGGCAAGATCCTCACCGCCGGGGCCATCGACAGTCACGTCCACCTGATCAGCCCCACCATCCTGGACACCGCGCTGGCCTCCGGCATCACCACGATCATCGGCGGCGGCACCGGGCCGGCCGAGGGCACCAAGGCCACCACGGTCACACCCAACGCCTGGCACCTGGCCCGCATGCTCGAGGCGATCGACGCCTGGCCGATCAACGTGCTGCTGCTCGGCAAGGGCAACACGATGTCGGCCGAGTCGATGTGGGAACAGCTGCGCGGCGGGGCGGGCGGCTTCAAGCTCCACGAAGACTGGGGCACCACCCCGGCCGTGATCAACGCCGCGCTCGAGGTGGCCGACGCGTCCGGCGTGCAGGTGGCCATCCACACCGACACGCTGAACGAGGCCGGGTTCGTCGAGGAGACGCTGCGGGCCATCGGCGGGCGGTCGATCCACGCGTACCACACCGAGGGCGCCGGCGGCGGGCACGCGCCGGACATCATCACCGTCGCCTCCCACCCCAACGTGCTGCCGTCGTCGACCAACCCGACCCGGCCGTACACGCGGAACACCCTCAGCGAACACCTCGACATGCTGATGGTCTGCCACCACCTGAACGCGTCGGTGCCGGAAGACCTGGCGTTCGCCGAGAGCCGGATCCGGCCGTCCACGATGGCCGCCGAAGACCTCCTGCACGACCTCGGCGCGATCTCGATGATCGGCTCCGACTCGCAGGCCATGGGCCGGGTCGGCGAGGTCATCCTGCGAACCTGGCAGACCGCCCACGTGATGAAGGCGCGCCGCGGCTCGCTGCCCGGCGACAACGGCGCCGACAACCTGCGCGCCCGCCGCTACGTCGCGAAGTACACGATCTGCCCCGCGGTCGCGCACGGGATGGCCGACCTGGTCGGCTCGGTCGAGCCCGGGAAGCTGGCCGACCTGGTGCTCTGGGACCCCGCCTTCTTCGGCGTGCGCCCGGCGCTGGTCATCAAGGGCGGCATGATCGCGTACGCCCAGATGGGCGACGCCAACGCCTCGATACCCACCCCGCAGCCGATGCTGCCCCGGCCGATGTTCGGCGCGTACGGTTCGGTGCCCGCGCAGACCTCGGTGGCGTTCGTCGCCCAGGCCGCGCTCGACGCCCTGGTCGGCGACCGGGTCGGCTGCAAGCGGCCGTTCGCGCCGGTGGCCGACACCCGCCGGGTCGGCAAGGCGGACATGCCGCTGAACGACGCCCTGCCCCGCATCGAGGTCGAGCCGGACACGTTCACCGTCCGCGTCGACGGTGAGGTGGTCGAGCCCGATCCGGTCACCGAGCTGCCGATGGCCCAGCGCTACTTCCTGTTCTGATGTCGCTGGCCACCCTGCTCGTGCTCGCCGACGGGCGGCTGCCCGCGGGCGGGCACGCGCATTCCGGCGGCTTCGAGGCGGCCGTGTCGGCCGGGCGGGTGCGCGACCTGGCCGGGCTGGACGGCTTCCTGCGCGGCCGCCTGCACACCTCCGGCCTGGTGGCGGCGGCCTTCGCGGCCGCCGCCTGCTTTTCCTCCGCGCGGCTCGGTTCTCTCGACGAGGGGCTGGACGCCCGGACTCCGTCGCCCGCGCTGCGGAAGGCCTCGCGCGCGCAGGGTCGTGCTCTGCTCCGGGCCGGCCGGGCGATGTGGCCGGTCTCGCGCGACCTGCGCGAGCCTCATCACCCCATCGCGCTCGGCGTGGTCGCCGCGGCGGCCGGGCTCGGCCCGCTCGAGGCGGCGACCGCGGCCGCCCACGGCACGGTGACCGGGCCGGCCGGTGCGGCCGTGCGGTTGCTGGGCTTCGACCCCTACGCGGCGCACGCGCTGATCGCCGCGCTGGCCCCCGACTGCGACCGGATCGCGGCGGAAGCGGTGGCGTTCGCCGACTCACCCGTCGACGACCTGCCCGCGGACGGCGCACCCCTGCTCGACATCGGCGCCGAGCACCACGCGAGCTGGGAAGTGCGGCTCTTCGCATCGTAAGGAAGGTGTTTGTCCCATGACCGATCACCCGCACGAGCACGGCCCCGACGAGGTGCCGCACACCCACCCCGACCCGGGCGTCGACCCGCACACGCCGCTGTCCGCCGGAGCGCGGGCGCTGCGCATCGGCATCGGCGGCCCGGTCGGCTCCGGCAAGACCGCCCTGGTCGCGGCCCTGTGCCGAGCGCTCGGCGACGAGCTCCGCCTGGCCGTGGTGACCAACGACATCTACACCACCGAGGACGCCGACTTCCTGCTCCGCAACGGCGTCCTGCCGGCCGAGCGCATCCGGGCCGTCGAGACCGGCTGCTGCCCGCACACCGCGATCCGCGACGACATCTCGGCCAACCTCGACGCCGTGGAAGACCTGGAGGACGCCCTGGGCCCGCTCGACCTGGTCCTGGTCGAGAGCGGCGGCGACAACCTGACCGCCACGTTCAGCAAGGGCCTGATCGACCACCAGATCTTCGTGGTCGACGTGGCCGGCGGCGACAAGGTCCCGCGCAAGGGCGGCCCCGGCGTCACCACGGCCGACCTCCTGGTGATCAACAAGACCGACCTGGCCCCCCTCGTCGGCGCCGACCTGAGCGTGATGGACCGAGACGCCCGGGCCCGGCGGGGCGACCTGCCGACCGCGTTCCTGTCCCTGGTCGAGGACCGCGCCGCCACCCCCGTGGCCGACTGGATCCGCATGCTGGTCAGGTCCCGCGCCGCCGCCCCCGCCTGATGCGCGCGGCCGCGCGGGTCGTCGCCGAGGCCGACCGTTCCGGCGCCACCCGCCTGACCGTCCTCCGCGGCGAGTCCCCCCTGCTGCTGCGCCGCACCGGCCCCCATCGGCCCGCGGTGACCGTGCACCTGGTCGGCGGGGCGGCGGGCCCCCTGCGGGGCGACGACCTGCGGCTGGAGATCGAGGTGGGCCCCGGCGCCGACCTGGAGATCCGCAGCGTGGCCGCCACCCTGCTCCTGCCCGGCCGCCCCGCGCCCCCGTCCCGCCTGCACATCAAGGCGAGCGTCGAGGGCAGCCTCCGCTGGCTGCCCGAGCCCACCATCGCCGCCGCCGGCTGCGACCACCACGCGATCACCGAGGTCGAGGTGGCCGAGGGCGGCGCCCTGCTCTGGCGCGACGACCTGGTCTGCGGCCGCCACCACGAGCCGAGCGGCGCCGTCCGCGCCGACACCACCATCCGCTATGCCGGCCGCACCCTCTATCGCCACCGCCTGACCGTCGGCCCCGACGCCCCGGGGTGGTCCGGGGCGGCCGTGCTGGGTCAGGCCCGCGCCACCGGCTCCGTCATCCTGGCCGGGACCGACCTGCCTGACCCCTACCGGCCGGCCGAGACCGCGGCCGTGATGCCCCTGGCCGGCCCGGGCGTGCTGGCGACGGTGGTGGGCGCCGACATCCGCGAGGTCCGCGCCGCCCTGGATCCGCTCTGCACACCCCAGCCGGCCGCGACGGCGGCGGCCTGAACGCGATCAGGCCGCGACGGCGATCGGCACCCCGTGGGCGTCGGTCAGCGCCAGCCTGGTCCGCAGGTTGCCCTGGGTGGCCACGCGCTCGAAATACTCCGTGCGGCGGCGCTGCAGACACCCCTTACGCGTACGCGGCCCGCCGGCCGCCACGGTGAGCAGTTCCGGCGCCAGGGAGCTGTTCAGCCCCTCCCGCAGCAGACGCAGCGCCTCGGTGCGGAGCTGGGAGATGCGCGACTCGGTCACGCCCAGCCGGGCCGCCACGTCGCTCAGCGGCTGCTCCTGCAGGAACGACTCGGTGACGACCTGGCGCAGCCGCTCGGGCAGGGCCTGGATCGCCTGGTGCAGGTAGCCCAGGCGTTCTCGCTTGAGCAGCAGGTCCTCGGGGCCTTCGGACTGCTCGGGCACCATCTCCTCGGCCGCCCCGGTGGGGAAGCCCTGGAGGCTGAGCAGCGCGGCCTTCTGCACGTCGTCCTCGACGGCGGCCAGCTCGGCCACGCCGATGCCGAGCATCTCGGCCACTTCGACGTCGGTGGGCGTCCGCCCCAGCGCCGCGGTCAGCTCGGACCGGGCGGCCGTGGTCTTGCGGGCCCGGGCGCGGACGGAGCGGCTCGCCCAGTCCTGGCCCCGCAGCTCGTCCAGCAGCGCCCCGCGGATGCGTACCGCGGCGAAGCGGTGGAACGGGATGCCGCGACTGACGTCGAACGACCGGGCGGCGCCGAGCAGCGCGGCGAATCCCGCGGACGACAGGTCGTCGGAGTGGACATGGCCGGGTACTCGGTTGAGCAGTTCCCGGACCAGGTGGCCAACCATCGGCATGTGCTCGCGGACGAGGTCCTCGATGTCACGCGCGGAAGGCGCGTCGTGGGTGGCGCCGACGGCGGCGGGGAGATCGGTCGTAACGATCACGGTGGTCCTCCTCGCAAGTGCGATCCGGCCGGGGGCCGGATGCTCCGGCGGACGCGGGAAGACCCAGCGCCAACCGGCTGACGAGGAGAACGTTGGCCGCCCCCAGGTGCAGGCGCGGCGGAACTCGGTTGCTTTTATGGTGTTTTTTGCGAAAAGTCCTCAGGAAGCGTTCGAAGCGCTCAGGAACGAGGCCGAGCTAGGCCCGCGGGACGCCGACCGGCCGCCGAGGCGCGACCACCACGAGCCGCAACTCCTGGCGAACCCAGCTCATCCGGCGCACGGCCACCTCAGGGTGATCACCGAACTCCTCGGCCACGGCGGCGGCACAGCCGTCACTGCCGTGGCGCAGGATCATCGCGGTGACCGCGTCCTGGACCCGGCCCTGGTTCGGGCAGTCCGAGGGCTGCAGGTCGGAGACGAACAGTGCCTCCGCCGCCAGGTCCTCAACAATGCTGATCATTACGAGCTCCCCGTATGCGACGTATTGCTCTGTGACCTAGCTGACAGCGCCATCATCCACGCGAAGCTGTCAGCCGACTCGCAGGCACGCCGACACGGGTGAAAAAGCGGAGGAACGCGGCCCGCAACCTCACCATAACGCCATGATCGGCCGGCTGATCACCAGCCGACCGATCATGCGTAACGAAACGGTCACTCCGCGGTCAGGTTGCTCCCGCCGCCATCGCCGCCGCCGACCTCGGGCAGCGGCTCGTCGTCGTCGGTGCTGAGCGGCGACGGTGACGACTTGCTGGGTGAGGGCGAGGCCGAAGCCGAGGCCGACGCGGACGCCGAGCCGGAGTTGATGACACCGCTGCCCGGGCTGTTCGGGTCGGGGTCGGCATCGCACCCGCCCGGCACGGTGGTGCAGTCCGGGTCCTTGCTGTCGGTGTTGACCGGGGTGGTGGGATCGCCGTTCCCGTTGCCGGGGTTCCTGGGCGGCCCGGTGCTCTTGGAGGGCACCGGGACCGGCGTCGCCACACCGTTGGGGCCGATCCGGATGCCCGGCACCGTGTTCGGCGCCACCGGCGGGCCCAGCCGGACGTCGCCGTTGGAGAGGCGCTGGACCGGCTGCGACGGCGCGCCGGGCTTCGGCGAGACGTACGTGTCACAGGTCTGCCCGCCGAGCTGGAACACCATCGGCGCGGCGTTGCTGATGTCGTACCGCCCGGTCAGGTCGAGCGTGATCGCCTTCTGCGGGCTGAGCGTCGCCGCGCCCTTCACGGTGACCGCCTGCTGCTGCTGGTCGAGGTTGACGCCGGCCTGGCCGTTGCTGTTGAGCACCTGGTCGCCGGGCATGATGAACCAGAGGTTCCAGTTCTTGATCGCCTGGTTGTCCCGGTTCGCCACCGTGACCGACGCCTTGAACCTCTTGTCGGCCTCGGACCAGACCGCGTAGCTCACCACGCACTTGCCCGACGCGGCCAGCACACTGGGCTGCGGCTGCCCCGTGGCGGAGGGAGTGCGACCTCCGCCACTGGCCGCGAGCGACCATGCGTACGTGGCCGCGCCGAGCAGCGCGACCGTTCCCGCCACGATGAGCACGCGGCGGCCGTGCGTGCGACCCGGCCGAGGCCGGGGCGCGCTCGAACCGGCACCGGCCGGCCGGTCCGAGCCCGGAGGCGGCGTTCCGCCACCACCCGGGGCCTGGTCCGGTGCGACGAGCGCTCCGAAGGCCGGCCGCAGGGCGGTGGCCGAGTTGTCGGGAGCGCCGCCCACCGGGGCGGGGAGGGGCAGGGCCCCGAAGCGATTGTTGCGACCGGGGGCGCGGCCGGGGGCCAGCGGAGGAGCCCCGTCGACGGCGGCCTCGACCTCGGCGACCGCGATCGGCATCGGCGGGTTGCCGGGCGCCGGCGAGATCGGCGCGCTCTCTTCCGCCGCCGCGGTCATCGCGCTCGCGGCGGCCAGGCCGGCCGGACCGTCGGCGGCCGCACGCACCGCGGCGACCCCACGCCCGGCCTGGACCGGGCCGTCGGCGGCGCGGGCGTAGCCGGGCCGGATGCGGCCGAGACCGTCGGTGTACGGGTAGGCGCTGGGCAGGATCGTGGTGTCCTCGCCGCTGTCCGCCGCCCACTCGGGGACGTAGCTGCGCGACACCGGGGCGCCCGCGGACGCTCCGGCCAGGACCTCGGCGAGCTCGGCGCTGGACGGCCGCGCGTCGGGCCGCTTGCCCAGGCACCGCTCGACCAGGTCGGAGACGGCGAGCGGGAGGCCCTCGACCGGCGGCAGCGGGTCGGGCTCGGTGTACTGGTGGGCCCGCAGCAGGGCGGTCGTGGTGCCGACGTCCCAGGGCAGCTGCCCGATCAGGGTGCGGTAGATCAGCAGGCCGACCGCGTAGACGTCGGTGGCCGGGCTGACCTGGCCGCCCTCGAGCCGCTCGGGCGCGAGGTAGGCCGGCGTGCCGAGCAGGCTGCCGTCCGGGTCGATGTCGTTCTCGCCGATCAGCGCGGAGATGCCGAAGTCGACGACCTTGGCCCCGGTCGGGGTGAGCATGACGTTGGCCGGGGTGACGTCGCGGTGCACGATGCCCCGGGCGTGGGCAGCGGCCAGCGCGGCGGAGACCTCGGCGGCGATGCGTACGGCGGCGGGCCACGGGAGCCGCCGGGAGCGGGCCAGCACGGCGGCGAGCGACTCGCCGTCGACCAGCTCCATGACCACGTACGGGACGGGCTCGCCGTCGACCGTCACGGCCTCGCCGTAGTCGTACACATTGGTGATGTTGGGGTGGCTCAACCGGGCGGCCGCCTGCGCTTCCGCACGCAGCCGTCGCCGGAACGACGAGTCCGAGCTCGTCGAGGGCGGCAGCACCTTGACCGCCACCTGGCGTCCGAGGACCTCGTCGAAGCCTCGCCACACCACTGACATCCCGCCGGCGCCGAGTCGCTCGACCAACCGATAGCGGTTGGCCAGCAGACTCGAACCGGGCAGGTCCGTCGTGCTCATGTGCCCCCACATGCGCGTTCGAGAAAACGTCGAGATGCACCGCCATGCTTCTCGACGCCGGGGGCGCGTCCGGGCCACCTGGACCGTCAGCTTTCCCCATCGACGGCACGGATGTTAGCCGACGTTCGGCCACTATCTCGACTGCTCGAATAGCGGGATGACCTGCACGTCGTCACTCTGTGTGGCCCGGCCGAACAAAGGGGTATGAGCACTGCAAACATCAGCGTTTCAGCAGCTCAGAGCCGGTTTATCGGCTCGTTACCAAGGGGGGCCGTCCATTTAGACAGGATTCGTCGGATGTCGAGCTACTCACCCGATCGGGGAATCCACTCTGGAATAGATATACCAACTGTGGCCATGAGGTTACGCACCGAGCATATTTGTCGGTGTCTTAACCAGATATCCGACAGCCCCACCGGCAATGATTACGGAGAGTCGCCATCCGGAGAGTGGCTTTTGCCCCCCTCCAACGATGGAGATCAGCCATCCTCACCTGCGCAACCTCGCCTGATCGGCCCATGGCTCGACGTCGATCATGCTTTAATCGGCCACAACCTGGGCGGTGCGGCGTTTTCGCACGACCAGCGGGTCGGCCGGCACCGCACCGAGCTCGGTGAGCAGCGCCAGCATCGGCGCCATCTTCTCGTAGAGCACCAGGATCACGTCGCCCGGATCGGCCATCCCCAGCGCCGTCGTGACCGCCTCGCGGTAGCCGTCCGCCCGTACCGATCGCATCACCGGCCGCCGCCCGCGCATCTCGCGCTCCACCAGCGCGACCACCTCCCCCGGCGCGCGTCCCCGCAGGTCATCGTCCTCGTGCAGGACGGCCCGCGCGACCCCGTCGGCGAGCACCTGGGCCGAGGCGGCGATCAGGTCGTCGCGGCGGTCGCCGGGCAGCGTCACCACGGCCAGGCACCGGTCGGCGCCGAAGAGCTTGTGGAGGGTACGCAGCGCGGCCGCGAGCGCCGCCGGGTTGTGCGCCGAGTCCACGAACAGCGAGACGTCGCCGCGCCGCAGCAGGGTGCCGCGCCCCGGGTTGTGCGACGGCGGGTCGAAGGTGGTCAGCCGTTCCAGCACCACGTCCTGCGAGGCGCCCATGGCCCGGGCCGTCGCGATCGCCGCCAGCGCGTTCATCGCCTGGTAGGGCGCGGCGCCGCCGTACGCCCCGCGCAGCTCGGCGATCCGGATCAGCGGCGTACGCCGGGCGCCCACCGCCTGCACCAGCCAGCCGTCCTGGAGCACGTACGCCATCCCGCCCTTGGCCAGGTGCGCGTCCACCACCGGAAGCCGGGCGTCCTCGGCGAACCAGACGATCCGCTTGTGCTCGGCGCGCACCCGCGGCCGCTCCGGCAGGTTGCGGACGTACGGATCGTCGGCGTTGAGCACCAGCGTGCCGCCGTCCTTCACCCGCTCCGCGACCAGAGCCTTGACGTGCGCGACGTCCTCGATCGACTCGAGCCCGTCCTGGCCCAGGTGGTCGCCGGTGATGTTGGTGACGACCCCGACGTCGGACCAGTCGTAGCCCAGGCCACGCCGCAGGATGCCACCGCGCGCGGTCTCCAGGACGGCCGCCTGCACACCCGGGTCGCCGAGCACCATCTGCGCCGAGCGCGGCCCGGTGGCGTCACCGGAGTAGATCGTCCGGCCGTCGATGCTCACGCCGTCCGTGCAGGTCAGACCAACCTTCAGACCAGACCCTTCGAGCAGGTACGCGGCCAGCCGCGCCACGCTGGTCTTCCCGTTGGTCCCGGTCACCGAGGCCAGCGGGATCCGCCCGTCCGAGCCGGCCGGGAACATCGCCGCCACGATCGCGTCCCCGGCGTCGCGGGCCTTGCCCTGCACCGGGGCGAGGTGCATCCGCAGGCCCGGGACCGCGTTCACCTCGATGATCCCGGCGCTGGTGAGCGACGGGTCGGCCGACGGTGGCACCGGCTCGCCGATGTCCGGCAGCCGCAGGTCGATCCCGGCCACGTCCAGCCCGACCAGCCCGGCCACCCGCAGGCAGAGCCGGGACACGTCGGGGTGCCGCCGGTCGGTGACGTCCCGGCTGGTGCCCCCGGTGGACAGGTTGGCGTTCTCCCGCAGCCAGACCTCGCGCCCGGCCGCCGGGACGGTGGCCAGCGCGCAGCCCTGCCGGCGCAGCACCTCGGCCGCCACCTCGTCGACCCGCATCCGGGTCAGCACCCGGGTGTGGCCCTCGCCCCGGCGCGGATCGGCGTTGGCCCGGTCGATCAGCTCGCCGACGGTGTGCTCGCCGTCGCCGACCAGGTGGGCGGCGATCCGCTCGGCGACGGCCACGATCTCGCCGGCCACCACGAGCACGCGGTAGTCGCGGCCGGGCAGCTGCCGTTCCACGACCACGTCGCCGCCGGCCGCGGTGAACGCGGCGACCACCTGCGCCGGCGTGGTCAGCCCGAGCGCCACGTGCTCGCCCTGACGGCCGTACCGGGGCTTGACCACGACCGGACCACCCAGCCGCGAGAGCCAGGCGACCGCCTCGTCGGCGGTGGCCGCCGCGCCGCCCGGCACCACCGGCACGCCGGCGTCGGTCAGCAGCTCGCGGGTGATCTGCTTGTCCCCGGCGATGTCGATGCCGACGCCGCCGGTCCGGTCGGTCATCGCCGCCCAGGCCATCCGGCGGCGGTTGCCCCAGCCGAGGCGGAGCAGGCTGAGGTCGGTGAGGCGTTCGACCGGGATGCCGCGGCGGCGGGCGGCGGCCACGATGGCCGAGGTGCTGGGCCCGGTGGCGGCGCGGTCGACCAGTTCCCGCAACCGTTCCAGCGGCGGCTCGGCCGGGACGGATCCCTCGACGACCGACCGGACCAGGTCGACCGCGGCGGCCAGCAGCGCCTCCCCCACGAACGGCGCCTCGTCCGGCGGGCATTCGACGATCACGTCGTACTCACCGCGGACGCCCGAGGACACGGTCCGCCCGAAGCTCACGTCCCGGCCGATCCGCTGGGACAACTCGAGGCAGACGTGCTCGGTCACGTGGCCGAAGTAGGTCCCGCCGCGCATCCGGCTCACGAACCCGCCGGGCACGCCGGCCGCGCAGTGGTGCTCGGCCAGCCCGGGCAGCATCCGCAGCAGCCGTTCCGGGAAGCCCTCGACGTCGCTGGTCTCGCGGCCGGTCAGCTCGCCCAGGCCGAGCCGGGCGACCATGGCCGGGCGGGCGACGTGCACGTTCGGGCCGCGCAGGTGACGGACACTGATGATCTCCACACGGACCGCCCCCGTTGCCCCGGCTTGGATAGGGCTTAAGGGTAAACGGAACAAATCCGTAACATTGGACTAATCGGTGGAGTCCGCGGGCAGCAGGTGGGTCACCTCGGGCGGGCCCGAGGCCAGCGCGGCCGCGGCCTCCTCGGCGCGTTCGTCGGCGCCGGTCAGCCGGTCCTCGTGCTGGGCCAGGTGCTCGGCCCAGGTGGGCACCAGGTAGACCTCGACGTACTGGGCATCCGGTTCCGCAGGGGCGCCCAGTTCACCCGCGCAGCGTAGCGCCGGGTCCGAGCTCGCCCACGACGTCCCGGTTGCCGGTGATGTGATGGCCGGCCGCGCAGTGCAGCTCGGCGTGCACCTCGGCCCCGCAGTCGCGGTGCACGAAGATCTGCGGCGGCCCCTCGGGCCCGGCCAGGTAGCGCTCACCCCAGGCGGCGATCGTGACCAGGACCGGATAGATCTCCAGCCCCTTGTCGGTCGGCCGGTACTCGTGGCGCTCCCGGGAGCCGGGATCGCGATAGGGCACCTTGCGCAGCATGCCGGTCTCGACCAGCATGGCCAGCCGGTTGGACAGCACCTGCCGCGGGATCGCGGTGCGGACCCGGATGTCGTCGAAGCGCCGGATCCCCTGGAACACCTCGCGCATCACGACCATCGTCCACTTCTCACCGAGGATCTCCATGGCGCGGCCGATGGTGCAGTTGTCCACCGAGTAGTCGAGGGCTCGAGGGTGCATGCCGCCAGGCTAGGTCTTGTTGACAGACCTAGCAAGCCGTGCTGAACTGCGTCCATGACCCAGACCCAGCCTCGCACCCGCACCTTCGAGTGGTCCGACCCGGCCGCGTACGGCCCCACGCTGGCGGGTGGGGCGACCGGCCTCGAGCTGCTGCAGGCCATGGTCAAGGGCGACCTGCCGGCCCCGCCGGTCATGCGGCTGATCGGCGCCGAGGGGATCGCGGTCGAGGAGGGCAGCGTCAGCGTGTTCCTCGAGCCGCAGGAGTTCCACTACAACCCGCTCGGCTCGGTGCACGGCGGCGTGATCTCCACGCTGCTCGACACTGCCGCCGCCTGCTCGGTGCAGTCGACGCTGCCGGCCGGGGTCGGCTACACCTCGCTCGACCTGACGGTGAAGTTCCTGCGCCCGATCACCATCGCCTCGGGCCGGCTGACCTGCACCGGCTCGGTGCTCCAGCGCGGCCGCCGGACCGCGCTGGCCGAGGCGCGGCTCACCGACGCCCAGGGCCGGCTCGCCGCGCACGCCACCTCGACCTGCATGATCTTTTCTCAGTAAAAGGCGGGCTGCAGGTCTTCGGCCGGCGGCGACCACGTCGCCGCGTCCGCCGCCACCTGCGCGCCCGAGCGGATGTCCTTCACCTCGTCGGTCTCGCCCGGGAACCACACGTACGGAATGCCGCGCCGCTCGGCGAACCGGATCTGCTTGCCGAACTTCGCCGGGACCGGCGCCACCTCGGTGCTGATCCCCCGGCCGCGCAGCGACGCCGCGATCCGGTCGCAGTCGGGCCGCTGCTCCTCGTTCGGCAGCGCCACCAGCACGCAGGTCGGCACCTTGCGGGACACGGACAACGCGTCGTGCCCGAACAGCAGCCCGAGCATCCGGGACACCCCGATCGAGATACCCACGCCGGGGAACCGCTCGTTGCCCGAGGCGGCCAGGTTGTCGTAGCGGCCGCCGGAGCAGATCGAGCCGTAGCGCTCGTACCCCTCGAGCTGGGTCTCGTAGACGGTGCCGGTGTAGTAGTCGAGGCCGCGCGCGATCTTCAGCTCGGCCCGCACCAGACCCGGCGCGTGCCGCCCGGCCGTCTCCACCACCCGGAGCAGCTCGGCCAGACCCTCGTCGAGCAGCGGATCGCTGACGCCGAGCTTGGCCACCGCGTCGGCGAACGAGCCGTCCACGGCCGAGATCGCGGCCAGCTCGAGGCAGGCCGCGGCCTGGCTCGCCGAGGCGCCGGCGGTCTCGATCAGCAGATCGGCGACCTTCTCCGGGCCGATCTTGTCCAGCTTGTCCACGGTACGCAGGACCTGATCGGTGTCGGCCAGCCCGAGCCCCCGGTAGAAGCCCTCGCACACCTTGCGGTTGTTGACCAGGATCGTGGCCCGCGGGATCGGCAGGCCGGCGAACACGTCACCGATCACCAGCGGCATCTCGGTGTCGTAGTGGAACGGCAGCGTGTCACGGTCGACCACGTCGATGTCGGCCTGGAGGAACTCGCGGTACCGGCCCTCCTGCGGGCGCTCGCCCCGCCACACCTTCTGGATCTGGTAGCGGCGGAACGGGAAGTTGAGCTTGCCCGCGTTCTCCACCACGAACCGCGCGAATGGCACGGTCAGGTCGAAGTGGAGGCCCAGCGTGTCATCGGTCCGGTCGCGGGGATCTTCCTGGAGCCGGCGCAGCAGGTAGACCTCCTTCGACGTCTCGCCCTTGCTCAGCAAGGTGTCGACGGGCTCGACGGCACGCGTCTCCAGGGGCGCGAAGCCGTACAGCTCGAAGGTGGTCCGGATGCGGTCCAGGACGTACTGCTCGATCATCCGCTGGGGCGGGAGCCACTCAGGGAAGCCGGAAATAGGCACGGTGTTTCGCTTTCTTCATCGAGCGACCAGTTCCCGGAGGTACGGGTTACTGGCGCGCTCACGGCCGATGGTCGTCTCGGGGCCGTGGCCGGGCAGGACGACGGTGTCGTCGGACAGCGGCAGGATCTTGTCCCGCAAGCTGGTCAGCATCGTGTCGGTGCTGCCGCCCGGCAGGTCGGTGCGTCCGATGGAACCCGCGAAGAGCACGTCACCGGAGAGGCAGACCTGCTCGGTCTCCCACCGGCTGCCGGCGCCGGGCAGGCGGAACAGCACCGACCCGCCGGTATGGCCCGGCGCGTGGTCGACGGTCACCTCGAGCCCGGCCAGGCTCAGCGTGGCGCCGTCGGTCAGCTCGGCGACATCGTCGGGCTCGGCATAGGGCAGCCGCCCGCCGAAGAGCTGGTCGAGGTTCATGCTCAGACCCTTCTGCGGGTCGGCGAGCATCTCGCGGTCGGCCGGGTGGAGATAGGCCGTGATGCCTCGGGCGCCACACACCGGCGCCACCGAGAAGGTGTGGTCGAGGTGCCCGTGGGTGAGCAGCACGGCGGCCGGTTGCAGCCGGTGCTCGGCCAGCACCTCGGCCAGGTCGTCGAGCACCCCGATTCCCGGGTCGACGATCAGGCACTGCTCGCCGGGCGCGGACGCCACGACATAACAGTTCGTGCCGAACGCCTCCGCGGGGAAGCCGGTGACCAGCACGGCGGGGTGCTCCTCTCGCGGTTTTTACCGGTGTCGGAATCCTATGAGCCTATCCGGGACAGCCGCACACCACTTTCTCAGCCCATACCCGTACACTCTCTCGCGGTGTGGCGTGAGGCCTCCGCCACAGTGCGAACGGGAAGGGAACACCGGGTGACACCCAGCAAGGACCGGCAGCGCAAGCTCGCCCGGGCGAAGCTCGATCGCCAGTTGGAGAAGCGTGCCGTCCAGCAGCGCCGCACCCGGCGGCTGCGGGCCGGTGTGGGCGCCGGCCTGGCGGTCCTGCTGATCGCCGGCGGCATCGCCTGGCTGGGCGGCGTCTTCGACAGCAAACCGCCGGTCGACCCCGCCGCCGACGACATCTGCGTGTGGACCCCGCAGAACGCCGCCAACACTCCTTCCCTCAAGGACGTCGGCACCCCGCCGGCCGACGGCATCCCGACCACCGGCACCCGGCCGCTGACGATCACCACCAACCAGGGCGCGCCGATCACCGCCGACCTGAACCTCACGACCGCCCCGTGCGGCGGCGAGAGCATGTTCTACCTGGCGTCGAAGAAGTTCTACGACAACACCGAATGCACCGAGATCACCGCGTATGGCGCGCTGCGCTGCGGTGACCCCGGCGGCGACGGGCTCGGCGGTCCGACCTACACGTTCTACAACGAGGACGTCCCGACCCTGCCCTCCGCCGCCCCGTCGGCCCCGGCCTCGCCGGCCACCCCGCCGGCGTACCCGGCCGGCACCGTCGCCCTGATCAGCGACCCGCCGGGCAACAACGGCAGCCAGTTCCTGGTGTTCTTCAAGGACTACGCGCCGAAGGACCAGGCGCAGTACCCGATCATCGGCAAGGTCACCGGTGGCCAGGACACGCTCACCAAGATCGCCAAGCTGCCGACCGTGGCGAACGCCGCGGGCGACAAGGTGAAGCCCAAGGACAAGATTCTCATCCAGACGCTGACGGTGGGCGACGCCGTGGCCGGCGACGCACCCGCGCCCGCTCCGTCGGCGAGCACCCAGTCCTGAGTAGGTCAGTCAGCAAAGCAGGAGGACAACCGTGTCGTCGATAAAGGACCGGCAGCGCGCGGCGGCGCGGGCCCGGCTCGAGAAGGAGATGGCCGAGCGCGCCGAGGCCGCCCGGAAGCGCCGTCAGCGGCAGACCATCATCGGTGCGGCAATCGCCGTCGTGGTCGTCGCCGGTGGAGCCATCTGGCTGGTCACCGCGCTCGGCAACGACGACAAGCCGAAGAACGTGGCCGGCGCGCCCCCGCCCGGCACGGTCGCCTGCACCTGGACGCCCGAGGCCGGTGGCGAGGCCCAGGGCGGCGCCAAGCCGGTCGACGTCGGCACCCCGCCGGCGAGCGCCTCGAACATCGGCAAGGACACCCTGACGATGACCACCTCGCTGGGCGTCGTCGAGGCCACTGTGGACAAGTCGAAGACGCCGTGCACCGCGTCCGCCTTCGAGTTCCTCGCCAGCAAGAAATTCTGGGACGGCTCCAAGTGCCACCGGATGACCACCCAGGGCATCAAGGTGCTCCAGTGTGGTGACCCGACCGCCAAGGGCAAGGGCTACCGCAAGACCGACGGTACCGGCGGCCCCAGCTTCCGGTACGCCGAGGAGAACCTGCCGACCAACGCGGCCGGTGGCGGCGCGTCCCCGCCGGCCGACGGCAGTGGCGCCAACGCGGGCGCGTACCCGGTCGGCTCGATCGCGATGGCCAAGACCCAGGAGCCGGGCTCGACCGGCAGCCAGTTCTTCATCGTGTACGGCGAGACGCCGCTCCCGCCCGACTACACCCTGCTGGGCAGCATCACCAAGGGCATGGACATCATCCAGAAGGTCGCCAAGGGCGGCGTGGACGATGCGAACGGCCCCGGTGACGGGCACCCCAAGGTCGAGATCGAGATCAAGTCCCTGGCGATGGCGGCTGCTTAACCTTCGTCTGCTTAACCTTCGTCGATCGCGTCTTCGATCGCGGCGGGCTCCTTCACCGGGGCCCGCCGCTTTTGCTTACCGGGGGCAGCCGCTCTTGCTTATGCGCCGGACGTCACGCGGTATGCGTCGAACACGCCGTCCACCTTACGCACCGCGGCGACCAGGTGGCCCAGGTGCTTCGGGTCGGCCATCTCGAACGTGAACCGGCTGACCGCCACCCGATCGCGGGTCGTGGTCACCGTGGCCGACAGGATGTTCACCCGCTCCTCGGACAGCACCCGGGTCACGTCGGCCAGCAACTTGTGCCGGTCGAGCGCCTCGACCTGGATCGCCACCAGGAACGTGGACGCCGACGTCGGCTTCCACGTCACCTCGACCACACGCTCGCTCTGCTCACGCAGGTCTTCCGCGTTCGCGCAGTCTTCGCGGTGCACGCTCACGCCGCCGGAGCGGGTGACGAAGCCGAAGACGGCGTCGCCCGGCACCGGCGTGCAGCAGCGGGCCAGCTTCACCCAGACGTCGCTGACATCCTTGACCACCACGCCCGGGTCCTGTGCGGTGCCGCGGTTGCGCGGCGGGCGGGTCGCGACGGCGGTCTCGGCGATGTCCTCGACCGCGCCTTCCTCGCCACCGAAGCCGGCCACCAGCTTCTGCACCACGGACTGGGCCGAGACGGTGCTGTCACCGACCGCCGCGTAGAGCGACGCCAGGTCGGCCAGGTGCAGGTCGCGGGCGATCGTCTGCAGGTTCTCGCTCGTCATCATGCGCTGCAGGGGCAGACCCTGCTTGCGCATCGCCTTGACGATCGACTCCTTGCCGATCTCGATCGCTTCCTCGCGGCGTTCCTTGTTGAAGTACTGCCTGATCTTCGTACGCGCCCGCGGGCTCTTCACGTACCCGAGCCAGTCCTGCGTCGGGCCGGCCGTCGCCGACTTCGACGTGAAGATCTCGATCACGTCGCCGTTGGACAACGTGGACTCCAGCGGCACCAGCTTGCCGTTCACCCGGGCGCCGATGCACTTGTGGCCGACCTCGGTGTGCACCGCGTACGCGAAGTCGACCGGCGTCGACCCGGTCGGCAGCGGGATCACGTCGCCCTTCGGCGTGAAGACGTACACCTCCTGGCTGGACAGGTCGAAGCGCAACGCGTCCAGGAACTCGGACGGGTCGCTCGCCTCCCGCTGCCAGTCGAGAAGCTGCCGCAGCCAGGTCATCTCGTCGATGTGCGCCGGCGGCCCGACGATCGTCGCGCCCTTCTGCTCCTTGTACTTCCAGTGCGCGGCGATGCCGAACTCCGCCGTCCGGTGCATCGCGAACGTACGGATCTGCATCTCGACCGGCTTGCCGGTCGGGCCGATCACCGTCGTGTGCAACGACTGGTACATGTTGAACTTCGGCATCGCGATGTAGTCCTTGAACCGGCCCGGCACCGGCTGCCAGTTCGCGTGGATCACCCCGAGCGCCGCATAGCAGTCACGCACGGTGTCCACCAGGATCCGCACGCCGACCAGGTCGTAGATGTCGTTGAAGTCGCGGCCCCGCACGATCATCTTCTGATAGATCGAGTAGAGGTGCTTGGGCCGGCCGGTCGTCTCGGCCTTGATCTTCGCCGACTTGAGGTCGAGCGAGACCCGGTTCGTCACCTGGCGCAACAACGCCTCACGCTGCGGCTGGTGCTCGCCGATGAGCCGGTTGATCTCTTCGAACCGCTTCGGGAACAGCGTGCCGAACGCGAGGTCCTCGAGCTCCCACTTGATCGTGTTCATACCGAGCCGGTGGGCCAGCGGCGCGAGGATCTCCAGCGTCTCCTTGGCCTTCTGCTCCTGCTTGGCCCGCGGCAGGAAGGTGAGGGTACGCATGTTGTGCAGCCGGTCGGCCAGCTTGATGACGAGCACCCGCGGGTCCTTGGCCATCGCCACGACCATCTTGCGGATCGTCTCGGCCTTGGCCGCGTCGCCCAGTTTCACCCGGTCGAGCTTCGTCACGCCGTCGACCAGCAGCGCCACCTCGGGCCCGAAGTCTTCCTTCATCGAGTCGAGCGAGTAGTCGGTGTCCTCGATCGTGTCATGCAGCAGCGCCGCCACCAGCGTGGTGGTGTCCATCCCGAGGTTGGCCAGAATCGTCGCCACGGCCAGCGGATGTGTGATGTACGGGTCGCCGGACTTGCGGTACTGCCCCGAATGCCACCGCGCGGCGACGTCGAAGGCCCGCTGCAACGCCCGCCCGTCGGCCTTCGGGTGCGAGGCCCGATGGGTCGCGATCAGCGGCTCGAGAACCTCGCTGACCTGCGTGCTCTGCCACGGCGCGTTGAACCGGGCGAGCCGGGCCCGAACCCGGCGCCCGGTCGGCGCGCTGGCCAGCCCGAACGTGGCGGCAGCCTCTTCGGCCGGAGGCATCGGCGGGGCGACCTCGGGCTCGGCCTTCTCGGCCGGCGTGGTCGCGGGCGGCTCAGCCGGCTTCTCCACCGCGGCGGGCGACACGGCCTCGGCCGCCGCGCTCGAGCCGCCCGGCTGCACCGTGTCCTCCGTCGAGGGTGCGACGTCGCTGGACACCGGCCTCCTCACCTCACTGCTCACCTGCTTGGGAACGCCATCCTACCCGTCTGCTCTTCCCGCATACCCAGCGACGAACACCCGAAATGGGTGCCCCTCACAGGCGCATACTCGGACTAAACGGTCAGGAGCGCATGCACCTCACGCGGTGCCAGCCGCTTCCGCCCCTCAAGGAACCCCAGCTCCATCAGAACCGTGAACCCCGCGACCACTCCGCCGGCCCGCTCGACAAGATCAAGAGCCGCCGAGGCAGTACCGCCGGTCGCGAACACATCATCCACCACCAGCACCCGCTGCCCACCCACAAACGCATCCTGATGCACTTCGAGCGTGGCTTCCCCATACTCCAGCGCGTACGAAGCCGAGTGCACCGCCCGAGGCAGCTTCCCCGCCTTGCGCACCGGCACCACCCCCGTACCAGAGGCATAGGCAACGGCCGCGGCGACAACAAACCCGCGAGCCTCGATCCCGGCCACCACATCGAACGACCCGGCCCCGTAGTACTCAACAATCCCGTCAACCACCCGCCGAAACGCCGCGGCGTCGGCGAACAACGGCATCAGATCCTTGAACACAATCCCGGGCCGCGGGAAATCCGGCACATCCAGCACACTGCCGGCCACCACGGCGGCCAGATCCGTCTCACTCACCCGGCAACCCTATCGGCCCCTGTCGTGGAGCGGCCCGCGCGCTCCGTGCGCCGCCTCCGGGTTGTTTGTTGGTGGTGCCGCTCACCGACGATGGTGGCTCCCGGCTTTGGTTCTCTGGTAACAGTGGGAGCTGGGTCGCGCCCGCCACCCCAGCGTTCCTCGATGGCTCATCGAACACGCCAGGCTGGTGCGCGGCTCGTTGTGTCAGTGGCCGATGCGCACCTCGCGACCAACCCCGGCGCCAGAAGCCCGTCCGCGAAGGCGCCGAAGCCAACACCGCCAACCCGGCCCGAGCAGTGCGCAAGCGGCGTCCCGGCAAAACACCACGAACGAGACAATCCAGGTGTCCTCGTACGCCCGGCCGCGAGCAGCTTCGAGATCAGCGCATCCTCCGGCATCCGCGCCAAGACCAAGCAGCCAAGGCGGGAAGCAGAAGTTTGAGCCTGCGGATACTCCTCAGGCGACGGCGGCGTCTGAGCCCCCGGAACCCCGCCGGACCAGCGGAGTCCCCCCTTGCTGAGGAATGAGCGGCTCCGCACTGGCCTGCCGAGGCAGAGTCGACGAGCAGAAGTCCGTCCAGCGCAAGTGCGCGAAAGCCGAGCTGAACTACGCCAGCGTTCCTCGCGCACAACCGCCAACCGTGCGCCCCCTTCGGTGGGGGGTGGGTTGCGCTGATCGACGATCCTCCGCCTCCCCCACCCCAACACTGGGTGGGCGTTCAACGTAGGCCTCGTTCACGACGATTCGCCCGCTATCCACAGCCCCCGCCGTGCCAAGTTCTAGCTCACACAAGCCCAGGCCCCAGCTCCGGGCGCCACATCAACCAACGCTCCTCACACGAGCACCAGCGAGCGCAACAAGGAAGCCCCGGTCGACCGAACGCGCCGCAATGCCGCGCATACCCGCACCAGCAAGCGACCTAGCGACAACACACGCGAGCAGAAGCACGGCGGCGAGAGCCGTGTTGCCTATACGCGCTCAGAGCAAAGGGCAACGAGTGCGCTGCTCAACGCCACGGCACAACGGAAGCGCACGACTGTCGGCGACCTGAAGCGTGAAGTACTGACACGGCATCCGGAAACCGCTACCGGCCGCCGCGACCTAAGGCCTCCCAGAGCGCGACCACCAAGCCAACGCAGGCCAAGGCGAGCACCGCACACGACATCACGCTCAGCGACAAATGCAGCCACCTCAAGCCAGGCGAACCGCAACCTGAAGCCCCCGCCCCAGCCCCCACGGTGACCAAAGAACGGAGCCGGGCGAAAGGCCGCCACCGCAGGCAAACAGAACGGCCCGCCAACTGGCGGGCCGTTCGAAGAAACCAAAAACGTCAGCGACGCTTCTTACCCCCAGGCCGATTCCCGGACGCCCCAGGACGCCCGCCACGGTTGGTGTTCCGCCCCGAGGTGGGACGGGCACCCGGCCGCGGCGCCGAAGCCGCCATGGCCGACGAGTTGACCGGGGCGTCGTCCGGCACCGGCGCCACCTCTTCGTCCGAGGCGTCCGCGGAGTCCGAGGCGCCCGGGGAGCCGGACGCGGCGGAGACCGACGACTTGGTGCTCTTCTTGCGCTCCGACCTCGGGGCCACGTCGCCCGAGCGGGCCGATCCCCGGCGGGCCAGGACTCGGGCCGTGTGGGACTTGATGCGGGGCTCCTGGTCCTTCAGGGCCGTCAGCAGCGGCGCCGCGAACATGATCGACGACAGGACGCCGAGGCCCATGCCGACGAAGAGGACCAGGCCGAGGTCTTTCAGGGTGCCCGCCCCGAGCAGGCCGGCGCCGATGAAGAGGAGGCCACCGACCGGGAGCAGGGCGACCAGGCCCGTGTTGATGGAACGCATCAGGGTCTGGTTGACCGCCAGGTTGGTCGCCTCGGAGTAGGTGCGGGTGCTGCCGGCGGTGATTCCCCGGGTGTTCTCCTGGACCTTGTCGAACACCACGACCACGTCGTAGAGCGAGAAGCCCAGAATCGTGAGGAAGCCGATCACCGTCGACGGGGTCACCTCGAAGCCGACCAGCGAGTAGACGCCGGCGGTGAGGATCAGGTCGAGCAGCAGTGACGAGACGGCCGCGGCCGCCATGCGCCATTCGAAGCGGATGACCAGGTACGCCATGACGAGCACCAGGAACACCGCGAGGCCGATGAGGGCCTGCCGGGTGACCTGGCCGCCCCAGGCCGCGGAGACGCGGTTGTCGCTGACCTCGCCGGCCGGCACGCCCAGGTCGGCGACCAGCGCGGACTTCACCGCGGTGGACTCCTCCTGGGTGAGGGCCGAGGTGCGCACCGAGTAGGTCGCGTCGGGGCCGTTGCCCAGCTGCTGGGCCGCGGTGACCTGGGCTTCCTCGGCGACGCCGGCGGTGGAGATGGCGCGCTCGACGGCGGTCTGCGCTTCCTCCTTGGTGCCGACGTCGGCCGGCATGATGATCTGGGTGCCGCCGGAGAACTCGATGCCGAGTTCGAAGCCCCGGAACACGAAGCTGCCGATCGCGATGAGGACGAGGACGGCGGCCGCGATGAACCAGGTGTTGCGGCGGCCCACGATGTTGATGTTCGCTTCGCCCCGGTAGAGGCGATCGGCGAGTCCCTGCTTGGCCATGTCAGGCCTCCTTCACGCGCCGGCCCTTGACCGGCTCGTCGGTGGTGGCGTTTTTCAGGACACGGCCGAGGCCGCTGACCCGTGGCGACAGGAACGCCTTGGTGTTCGCGAACAGCGTCATGATCGGGTGGCGGAACAGGAACACCACGACGAGGTCGAGGATCGTGGAAAGGCCCAGCGCGAACGCGAAGCCCTGGACCACGCCCACCGACACGACGTAGAGCACCACGGCGGCCATGATCGTGATGGTGTTCGCGGAGATGATGGTACGCCGCGCCCGGGCCCAGGCTCGGGGCACCGCGCTTCGCGGACTTCGACCCTCGTGGATCTCGTCCTTGAGTCGTTCGAAGTAGATGACGAACGAGTCGGCGGCGACACCCAGCGACACGATGAAACCGGCGATGCCGGCGAGGGTCAGGGTGAACCCGGTGGAGCGGCCGAGCGCGACGAGCGCGGCGAAGGTCAGCAGACCCGAGAGGATCAGGCTGAGGAAGATCACCGTGCCGAGCAGGCGGTAGTAGAAGAACGCGTAGATCGCGACCAGCGCCATGCCGATGCCGGCGGCGAGCAGGCCGGCCTCGAGCTGCTCGATGCCGAGCGTGGCCGAGACGGTCTGGGCGGTGGCCGGTTCGAAGGTGACCGGCAGCGCGCCGTACTTGATCTGGTTGGCCAGCTCGCGGGCCGAGACCGGGGTGAACTGGCCGGTGATCTGGGACTGGCCGGAGAGGACGCCCTGGATCTCCGGCGCCGAGATGATCTCCTTGTCGAGCACCACGGCGACGAGGCAGTGGGTCGCGCCGGAGGAGACCGCCTGGGCGGCGGTGAGGCAGGTGTCGCCGCTGGCCGGCGTGAACGCCTCACGGGTCAGCGCGGTCCACTTGGCCTGGCCGGCCGAGGTGAAGTCGAGCGAGACGACCCACTGGCCCTGCTGCTGGTCGAGCTGCGGGCTGGCGGTGGCGATGTCGGTGCCGACCACCTTGGCCACGTCGAGCAGCATCTTGGCGCCGCTCTGGCAGGTGGTGACCTGCGACTTGGCGTCGTCGATGGCACCGTTGGGACGCCCGTTGAGCTGGTCGCAGCTGATCGTCGGGACGAAGTACTGCATCTGCGGGGAGAGCGCGTTGACCTCGGGGCCGCTGAGCGTGTTGAACGGCGCGAACTGCTTGCCCGCGGTGGGGTTGGTCTGCAGGTCGACCGGGGCCGTGAGCTTGGCCGCGGCGGCGTAGATGGCCGGGCCGACCTTCTTCTCGACCTGGGCGATCAGCGCCTTCTTGTCGGCGGGCACCGGCTCGGCGGACCCGGACGGCGACGGCGCCGGAGCGGGCGCGGCCGACGCGGGGGCGCTCGGCGGGGTGCTGGGGGCGGGCGCCTTCTCGAGCTCGCCGCCACCCTGGCCGCCGCTGCCACCGGACGGGGCCGGCGGGGCGGGGGCGCTGGGCGCGCCGCCGGAGGCGCCGGGCGCCGGGGCGGACGGCGCGGCGCTGGGCTGCGGCGGGTTGATCGCCTGCGCGGCCACGTCGCCGGTCGCCTGGAGGACCTTGCGGAAGCGCATCTGCGCCGCCTGGCCCACGTTCTTCAGCTCGTCGTTGCCCTCACCGGCGAGCGACACCACGATGTTGCGGTTGCCCTCGATGACCACCTCGGCCTCGGAGACGCCGAGCGCGTTGACCCGGCTCTCGATGATCCGCCGGGCCTCTTCCATGCTCGCCTGGGAGGGCGCCTGGCCGTTGGATTCCAGCGACGCCACGTAGGTGGCCTGGGTGCCACCGATGAGGTCGAGGCCGAGCTTGGGGTGCAGGCGTTCGGAGATCGGCCCCTTGGCGCCGAAGCCGAAGAAGGCCACGAGATAGAGGATGATGAAGATCAGGCCGAGCACGGCGAGTTGCCGCCCGGGATGTTGCTGCCCCTGTGGTGGTCGTGCCACGGCTGTGAATCTCCCTAGTACGGAATGGGCCGGCGAGGTGGGGTGGGCATGACGGACATCGCCGACAGCCCGCGCCGCGACGATTATGCCTATTTTTCACATCGTCGGCTGCCCCGTCACGCTTGGGGCAGCCGACGGAAGGGGTCAGTCGTTCTTGCGGGTCTCGACGACCGGGCTGACCGGCTCGTCCGAGACCGGAACCTCGGGCTCGGGCTCGGGCTCCTCGACCGAGTTCTGGGTCAGAACACGGGCGATGGCCGGCCGGGCGAAACGGGCGTGGACGCCGGGCGAGATCTCCACGGTGACCACGTCGTCGTCGACCGAGACCACGGTCGCGTGCAGACCGCCGATGGTGACGATCTCGTCGCCGGGGCCGAGGGACGACTGCATCGCCTGGGCCTCACGACGCCGCTTCTGCTGCGGGCGGATCATCATGAAATACATGACGGCAAAGAGCAGGACGATGAGCACGAGCGGCATGAAGCTGCCGCCGCCCTGTGCTGCCGCTGCGAAATTTGGCACGAGAAAGCCTTCCTGGGGGATACACATCCCACTCGATCGGCGGCGAGTCTAATCCCTCTAGCTGGGAAGTCCCTACGCGGCACTGGTATCGGTCCGATTACAGCGGGTTTTCCGCCATCCCCCTAACGGGTGTCATCGCGGGCGAAGAGGTCGGCCTGCACGGCCCGCCCGTCCGACGGCGGTGTCTTGCCCAGGTGCAGCCAGCCCGCCTCGGTGGCGACCCGGCCCCGCGGCGTACGCGCCAGCAGCCCCGCACGCACCAGGAACGGCTCGCACACCTCTTCCACCGTGTCGGACTGCTCGCCGACCGCCACGGCCAGCGTGGACAGCCCCACCGGCCCGCCCCGGAACGACTCGATCAGCGCCCGCAGCACCGCCCGGTCGAGCCGGTCGAGCCCGAGCGCGTCGACGTCGTAGACCTTGAGCGCCGCGCGCGCCGCGTCGTGGGTGACCACGCCGTCGCCCCGGACCTCGGCGTAGTCACGGACCCGGCGGAGCAGCCGGTTGGCGATGCGCGGCGTGCCCCGGGAGCGTCCGGCGATCTCGCGGGCGCCGTCGGCCGTGATCGGCACGCCGAGGATCCGTGCCGAGCGGTGCAGCAGGGCGTCGAGGTCGTCCGGCGAGTAGAAGTCGAGGTGGGCGACGAAGCCGAACCGGTCGCGCATCGGCCCGGACAGCAGCCCGGCCCGGGTGGTCGCGCCGACCAGGGTGAACGGTTCCACGTCGAGCGGGATCGCGGTGGCGCCCGGTCCTTTGCCGACGATCACGTCGACCCGGAAGTCTTCCATCGCGCTGTAGAGCAGTTCTTCGGCCGGCTTGGCGATGCGGTGGATCTCGTCGATGAACAGCACGTCGCCTTCGGCCAGACCGGTCAGGATGGCGGCCAGGTCGCCGGACCGCTCGATCACCGGGCCGCTGGTGGTGCGGATGCCGCTCCCCAGTTCGGCCGCCACGATGTTGGCCAGGGTGGTCTTGCCGAGGCCGGGCGGGCCGGAGAGCAGGATGTGGTCGGGTGGGGTGCCGCGTTTCAGGGCGCCCTGCAGCAGCAGGTCGAGCTGGTCGCGGACCCGGTGTTGAGCGATGAAGTCGGCGAGCCGGCGGGGCCGGACGCTGGCTTCCGCGTCGAGGTCGTTCTCGTCGGCTTCGGGAGAGACCAGATCGTCGTTCATCGGGTACGCCCGAGCAGGCGGATCGCCTGACGGAGCAGCACGGGCACGGGTGGCACCTCACCGTCGACGGTCTCGGCGACCGCGGCCACCGCCTGGTCGGCCTGCGACGCCGTCCAGCCCAGGGCGAGCACACCCTGCCGGACCTGGTCCTGCCAGTCGCCGGGCCGGAGCGGGCCGGTGGCCGCCGCGCCGAGCACGCCGACCGGGCCGATCTTGTCGCGGAGTTCGAGGACCATCCGCTCGGCGCCCTTCTTGCCGATGCCCGGGACCTTGGTCAGCGCGGTCAGGTCGCCGCCGCTGATCGCCCGGCGTACGGCATCGGGGTGATGGACCGCGAGCACCGCCTGAGCGAGACGTGGTCCCACCCCGCTCGCCGTCTGGAGCAGCTCGAAGAGCTGTTTCTCGTCGTCGTCGGCGAAGCCGTAGAGGGTGAGCGAGTCTTCCCGGACCACCAGGCTCGCCGCCAGCCGGGTCTCATGGCCCGGCTTGAGCCCGGCCAGCGTGCCGGGCGCGCACTGCAGCTGCATCCCGACCCCGCCGACCTCGATCACGGCGCTGTCCGGCGCGATCGACGCGACCACTCCCCGTACGCTGGCGATCATCGAACCCCTCCCCTGACCCGGCGCTGGGCCGTACGCTGCGCGGCCGCGATCTGCTTGGCCTTGGCCGCCGCCGCCTCGATGCGGGCCCGGGTGCCGCCACGCCAGATGTGGCAGATGGCGAGGGCGAGGGCGTCGGCGGCGTCGGCCGGCTTGGGTGGCTCGTCGAGCCCGAGCAGCCGGGTGACCATCGAGGTGACCTGGGCCTTGCCCGCCGTGCCGGAGCCGGTGACCGCCGCCTTGACCTCGCTCGGCGTGTAGGTCTGCACGGGCAGCCGGGCGCGCGACCCGGCCAGGATCGCGACCGCGCTGGCCTGGGCCGTGCCCATCACCGTCCGGACGTTGTGCTGGGAGAACACCCGCTCGACGGCCACGCTCTCGGGCTGATGTTCGGTGACCAGCTCGGCCAGCGACTCGTCGAGGTGGAGCAGCCGCAGCGCGATGTCGTCGTCGGGCTCGGTGTAGACCACGTAGTAGGCGACCAGCTTGCACTGCCGGCCCGGCACACCCTCGACGACGCCGACGCCGCAGCGGGTGAGCCCCGGGTCGATGCCGAGCACGCGCATCAGCGGCAACCTCCTGTACGTATGTTCGACGACAGTAGTGGATGGCGCATCTTGCGGCACCAGCGACACACCTCCAAGCTGAGACGTGTATCTCGTCCCGCCGATGGCCGACGAACCTCCCCAGGAGTTCGTCGAGTTCGTCGCGGACCGTCTGCCGTGGATGACCGCGGAGGCGAATCGTCTGACCGACGGGGCCGACCAGGCCGCCGGCATCGCCGCCCTGGTGCTCAGCGATTTGGCTCTGCACTGGCGCCGGCTGGGCCTGCGCGCCCGCCTCTCCCACGCCGACGAGGCGCGCGCGTTCACCGTCCGGCGGCTTCAGCTGCGGAGCAAGCAGTGGCGGGACGACCAGATCTACCAGGTCGAGGTGCGGGTGCTGCGGCCGGTTTACCAGGTGGCGTACTACCCGGCGAGCTACGCCGCCCGTAAGGCCGAGGTGCTGGCGTCGACGGTCCGCTCGTCGACCGCGCCGATGGCCGAGGCCGCGATCGCGTGGACGTACGCCCGGCGCCGGGCCCAGATCCACAAGATCGTGCGTACGGTCATCGTCATCGTGGTGACGATCGGCGTCTTCCTCAGCCTGATCCCGAGCAACCCGGACTACTACTAGTAGCGGAAGCCGGCCACCAGCGCGTTGAGGTCGCCCGACATCCGGGCCAGCTCGGTGGTCGCCTGCCGGGTGTCGGCCACGCTCTGGCTGGTCACCATCGTCGCGTCGGCGACCACGATGATGTTCCGGGCGATCTCGTTGGTGCCCGCCGCCGCCTCGCTCACGCTGCGGTTCATCTCGCTGGTGGTGGCGGTCTGCTCCTCCACGGCCGAGGCGATCGTGGTCTGGAAGTCGCTGATCCGCGCGATCACCGACGAGATCTCCTCGATCGCGCTGACCGCGCCGGAGGTGTCGGCCTGGATCGCCTCGATCCGGCGGGAGATGTCCTCGGTGGCCCGGGCGGTCTCCTGCGCCAGGTCCTTGACCTCGGACGCGACCACGGCGAACCCCTTGCCGGCGTCACCGGCGCGGGCGGCCTCGATGGTGGCGTTCAGGGCCAGCAGGTTGGTCTGCTCGGCGATCGCGGTGATCACCTTGATCACGTTGCCGACCTCGGCCGACGACTCGCCCAGCTTGTTCATGGTCTGCGAGGTGGCGGTGGTGACGCTGACCGCCTCGGCCGCCACCCGCGCGGCCTCGGTGGCGTTCTGCGAGATCTCCCGGATGGAGGCGCCCATCTCCTCGCCGCCGGCCGAGACGGTCTCGACGCTGCGGGACACCTCCTCGGCCGCGGCGGAGGCGGCCCGGGCCTGGGTGGAGGCGTTCTGCGCGGAGGCTTCGATCTGCTCGGCGGTGCTGCTCATCTCCTCGGCGGCCCCGGCCAGCGAGGTGGCCGAGCCGTCGATGGTGCGTACCGTGCCGCGCAGGTTCTCGATCGCGGCGTCCAGCGACTGGGCCATCCGGCCGGGCTCGTCCCGGGAGACCACCCCGCTGGTCCGGGTCAGGTCGCCGGCCGCCAGCGCGTCGCAGACACCCTGCACCCGGCGCAGCGACGCGACGATCCGCCGGGCCACCATCAGGCCGAGCACCAGCGCCAGCACCGAGCCGAGCACCATGACCAGGATCGAGGTGAGCCGCCCGGTGTCGTAGCCGTTCGCGGCCGAGGCGGCGTTCGCGGCCGCGACCGTGCGCTCCGACCGATCCAATTCCTCGAGATAGCTGTCGACCTGTTTCATCAGCGGCGTGACCCGCTCGTCCCGGGTCTTCGCCCAGGCGGCGAGGTCGTCGCGGGCGCCGGCCGGGAACAGGTCGTTCTGGGCGATCGTGACGTAGGACCGGAAGGCGGTGTCCAGGGCCGCGACGGTGGCCGGGTTGCCGGCCGGCTCGCTGTCGCGGTACAGCGCCAGCGCCTGCTCGTACTCGTCGACACGGGAGGCGAAGCCCTGGGCGTACGACCGCATGTCGGCATCGTTCTGCGAGATCGCCTGGTTCGCCGCGGCCAGCCGGGCATGCACGATCGCCGCCTTGACCCGGGACACGCTCTCGAGCCCGCCGAAGTTGCTGGTGTAGATCACCTGCGCCGAGTGGCTGGCGTCGCGCAAGTGCAACAGCCCGACGATCCCCACGACGACCGTGACGGCCACCGCCACGGTGACCGCCAGGACGATCTTCAGATTGACGCCCAGATTCGCGAACCAGCCCACGAACGCACTATCGCGCGCCGTGGGTGGGTCGCGGGACCGAACCGGGAAAGCGGTCAGGCGTCGATCTTGGCCATGACCTCGTCGGAGACGTCGAAGTTGGCGTAGATGTTCTGGACGTCGTCGGAGTCTTCCAGGACGTCGATCAGCTTGAGGACCTTGCGGGCGGCGTCCTCGTCGACCTCGACCGTCATGGTCGGGACCAGGGAGGATTCGGCCGAGTCGTAGTCGATGCCCGCGTCCTGCAGCGCCGTGCGCACCGCGACCAGGTCGGTCGGCTCGCTGACCACCTCGAACGACTCGCCCAGGTCGTTGATCTCCTCGGCGCCGGCCTCCAGCACCGCCATCATCAGGTCGTCCTCGGTCAGCTCACCCTTGGGGACGATGATCACGCCCTTGCGGTTGAACAGGTACGACACGCTCCCGGCGTCGGCGAAGGTGCCGCCGTTGCGGGTCAGCGCGGTGCGGACCTCGGTCGCCGCGCGGTTGCGGTTGTCGGTGAGGCACTCGATCAGCAGGGCGACGCCGTTGGGGCCGTAGCCCTCGTACATGATCGTCTGCCAGTCGGCGCCGCCGGCCTCGAGGCCGGAGCCGCGCTTGACCGCGTTGGCGATGTTGTCGTTGGGGACCGAGCTCTTCTTCGCCTTCTGGATGGCGTCGTAGAGCGTGGGGTTACCGGACGGATCACCACCGCCGACCCGGGCCGCGACCTCGACGTTCTTGATCAGCTTGGCGAACATCTTGCCGCGCTTGGCGTCGATGACGGCCTTCTTGTGCTTGGTCGTCGCCCACTTGGAGTGGCCGGACATGCGTTACCTCCGTGTGAATCCGTCGTTCGTCAGGCGGCCCGGCGGACCATCTCGACGAAGTACCGGTGCACGCGAAGGTCGCCGGTGAGCTCCGGGTGGAAAGCCGTGGCGAGCAGGTTGCCCTGCCGGACGGCGACAATCCTACCGGCGGCCGGGCCGGCTGTGACGCGGCCCATCACCTGCACCTCCGGTCCCACCTGCTCAACCCACGGCGCCCGGATGAAGACCGCCTCGAATGGCCCGCCCGAGATGTCGGAGATGTCGACCGGGCCCTCGAATGATTCGACCTGCCGCCCGAACGCGTTGCGCCGGACCGTCATCTCGATGCCGCCGAAGGTCTCCTGGTCGGGCCGTCCGTCCAGCACCGTCGAGGCCAGCATGATCATTCCGGCGCAGGAGCCGTACACCGGCATCCCGCCGGCGATCCGCTTGCGGATCGGCTCCAGCAGCTCGAACGTGATGGCCAGCTTGCTCATCACGGTCGACTCGCCGCCCGGGATGATCAGGGCGTCGACCGCGTCCAGCTCCTCGGGCCGGCGCACCGGAAGCGCGCCGGCCCCGCATGACGACAGGGCCTCGGCGTGCTCCCGGACCGAACCCTGCAACGCCAGGACGCCGATGGAGAAGGTCACCAGCCACGCTCGGCGAGCCGGTGCGGCTGCGGCACCTCTTCCACGTTGATGCCGACCATGGCCTCGCCCAGACCGCGGGAGACCTTGGCGATCATCTCGGGGTCGTCGTGGAACGTGGTGGCCTTGACGATCGCGGCGGCGCGCTGGGCCGGGTTGCCGGCCTTGAAGATGCCCGAGCCGACGAAGACGCCCTCGGCGCCGAGCTGCATCATCATGGCCGCGTCGGCCGGGGTGGCGATGCCGCCCGCGGTGAACAGCACAACCGGCAGCTTGCCCGCCTCGGCCACCTCCTTGACCAGCTCGTACGGCGCCTGCAGCTCCTTGGCCGCGACATAGAGCTCATCCGGAGGGAGGTTCTGCAGCCGGCGGATCTGCTGCCGGATCTGGCGCATGTGTGTCGTGGCGTTGGAGACGTCGCCGGTGCCGGCCTCGCCCTTGGAGCGGATCATGGCCGCGCCCTCGGTGATCCGGCGCAGCGCCTCGCCCAGGTTGGTCGCGCCACACACGAACGGCACGGTGAACTGCCACTTGTCGATGTGGTTGGCGTAGTCGGCCGGGGTCAGCACCTCGGACTCGTCCACGTAGTCGACACCGAGCGCCTGGAGCACCCGGGCCTCGACGAAGTGGCCGATCCGGGCCTTGGCCATCACCGGGATGGACACCGCGGCGATGATGCCGTCGATCATGTCGGGGTCGCTCATCCGGGAGACGCCCCCCTGCGCGCGGATGTCGGCGGGGACCCGCTCGAGCGCCATCACGGCGACCGCGCCGGCGTCTTCGGCGATCTTCGCCTGCTCCGGGGTGACCACGTCCATGATCACACCGCCCTTGAGCATCTCGGCCATGCCGCGCTTGACCCGGGCCGTGCCGACCGCCGGCTGCTGCGTCGTGGATGCTGCGCTCTCGGACACTGGATACCGCTCCTCACGCTCGTGGGCTTGCGAGGAGGATTCTAGGAGCGGTGGAAGGGGCCAACGAGGGCCAATCGAGGGGAAGGTGGCCTTCGCCGATCAGGCCGCTTCGACGGCCGCGGCCGGTTGGGCGCGAGGCGCGATGACCACCGGCAGCTCCGGCAGGACCGGCTCGACGATGTCGAAGTACGCCGGTCGCGGGTAGCGCCGGGCCAGCCCGAAGACCCGGACCACCGGGCGCCGCCGGGCGCGCAGGGCGTCACGGACCGTGTCGGTGTGCACCTGGCGGGCCAGCGTCACGCGGCGGCTGGTGGCCACCAGCGCCCGGGTGGCCTCGTCGCCCGGGGGCAGTGGCACGCTCGCCAGCTGGCGGGACAGGTCGTTCTCGGCCGCCTCGCGCCCGTCCGGCGCCGCGTCCAGGGCGAGGCGGGCGGCGGCGTACAGCTCGGCGTTGTCGGTGTGCTCGGCGACCACGGCGGCGGCCGCCGCCCGGCGGAGAAGGTGCTGGTCGAGGGCCCGGAACGCGGAGGCGGAACGGACGTGCACCCGCTCGACCCGGTGGGCGGTCCAATACAGGTACGCGCACAGCACGACGATCACCGCCGCTAAGCCCAGCACCATACGCATGCCGGAATGGTAGTGCGCGTTGGTTTCGAAGAGTTACCGGCCCGAACGTGGTTCCGACCACTCCACGTCGATCACGCGCCCGTCGGTGGCCTCGATCGCCGCGGCGTACACCTCGAGTACCCGCCCGGCTACGCTCGGCCAATCGAAGGCCGCGACCGCCTTGACCGCGTCCGCCGCCAGGTCCTTGCGCCGCGCGGGATCGTCCAGCAACTCGTCCAGCAGGGCGGTGAGCGCGGCCGCGTCGCCGGTCGGGAAGAGCGCCCCGGCCCGGCCGCCGTCCAGCACCCGGCGGAAGGCGTCCAGGTCGCTCGCGGCGACGGTGGTGCCGGCCGCCATGGCCTCGGTGAGGATCATCCCGAAGGACTCACCGCCCGTGTTCGGCGCGACGTAGACATCCACGCTGCGTAACATTCTCGCCTTGTCCTGCTCGCTGACCAGCCCGAGGAACTCGACCCGGTCACGAACGTCGGCCGGGAACAGGTCGTAGAGGTCGGCGCGGTCGCCGGGGCCGGCCACCAGCAGCCGCAGCCCGGGCCGGCGCCGGGCCAGCGTGACGAACGCCGTACGCAGGATCGGAAAGCCCTTGCGTGACTCGGTGAACCGGCCCAGGAAGCCCAGCGTGCCGCCCTCGCCGGGCCAGCCGGGCAGCGGTTCGGCCCCGGCGAACTTGGCCACCGCGACCCCGTTGGGGATCTCCACCGCGCCGCCGCCCAGGTGTTCCACCTGCACCTTGCGGGCGAGCTCACTGACCGCGATCCGCGCGGTGATCTTCTCCATCAACGGCTGCAACATGCCCTGCGCCGCGGCCAGCGCCCGGGACCGGGTCATCGCGGTGTGGAAGGTGGCCACGACCGGGCCACGGGTGCGCAGCACGGCCAGCATCGACAGGCTGAGCACGAACGGCTCGTGCACATGGAGCACGTCGAAATCGCCGCGGGACAGCCAGCGCCGGACCCGCGCCGACGAGACCGGGCCGAACGAGATGCGGGCCACCGAACCGTTGTACGGGAAACGCACCGCCCGGCCGGCCGGCACGACATAGGGCGGGTGCTCGGCGTCCTCGTCGGCCGGGGCCAGCACGGAGACCTCGTGGCCCAGCCCGATCAGCGCCTCAGCCAGGTCGACGATGTGGTTCTGCACCCCGCCGGGCACGTCGAACGAGTACGGCGACACGATCCCGATCCGCACGCCCCACCCCTCACAACCACAGCTTCTGGAGCATGTGCCAATCCTGCGGATGCTCCGCGATGCCGATCGCGAACGAGTCGGCCAGCCGCTGGGTGACCAGCTTGACCCGTTCCGTCAGGGTGCCCTCGGCCGGGTCGGGCAGCTCGATGCGGCGCAGCCGGCCCACCGCCCGCCCGGGCTCGAACCACATGTCAACGGCATAGAGAGGCGCCCGGGTACGCAGCGCGAGCAGCGCCGGGCCGGGCGGCATCCGGGTCCGCCCGCCGAAGAACTCCACCTCGACGCCGCGCGACGACAGGTCACGCTCGCTGAGCAACGCCACCGCCCAGCCCTGCCCGGCCCGCTCGGCCAGCACGTCGATCGGCGGCCGGGGCGAGCCGGTCAGCGGGACGACCTCCATGCCCAGCGCCTCGCGGTAGGCCATGAACTGCTTGTAGACCTTCTCGGGCTTGAGCCGCTCGGCCACCGTGACCAGCCTGAACCCGTTGGCCGAGACCCAGGCCGCGGCGGCGTCCCAGTTGCCGGCGTGCGGCAGCGCCATGATGGCCCCGTTGCCCTCGGCCAGCACCTTCTCGAACTCACCCTCGGGCTCCAGGCGGAACCCGGCCAGGTGGTCGGCCCGGCTGCGGGAGGGCAGGCGGAAGGCCTCCATCCAATACCGGGCGTACGAGCGCAGCCCGTCGCGTACCAGCGTCTCGTCGAGATCGGGACCCACCACCTGCTGAAGGTTGCGACGCAGCCGCTGGGTCCCCGGCCCGTTCGTCCGCCAGGAGCGGTCGGCGGCGGCCGTGAACAACCGCCGGGCCACCCCCAGGGGCATGGCCCGGACCAGCCGCCAGCCCGCCGCGAACCCCAGCTCGGTCAGCCTGTCCTTCACTCGGCGGGCACCTTGTCGCTGCGGGCGGCGTGGATCAGCCTCTGGAAGACCGTGAACGCGCTCAGCACGGCCAGCACCCAGAGCGCCGCGGGCAGGCCCCAGTCGAGCCCGAACCCGCTGAGCAGGCCACCGACGCCGACGACGATCAGCCGCTCGGCGCGCTCGGCCAGGCCCACGTCGGCGTTCAGGCCGAGGCTCTGGGCGCGCGCCTTCACATATGACACCACCTGGCCGGCGGCCAGGCAGATGACCGCGGCGACCATGCCGTTGTACGGGTTGTCCTGCCCGAACAGGTACCAGAAGACCGCGCCGAAGATGGCCGCGTCGGCGATCCGGTCCATCGACGAGTCGAGCAGCGCGCCGAACGTGCCGGCCGGCCCCCGCATGCGGGCCATCGTGCCGTCGAGCATGTCGGTGAGCGCGAAGAACGTGACGACCAACGCCCCCGCTATCAGATGGCCGCGGGCGCCGAGCGCCAGTGCCCCGATCACCACGCCGACGGTGCCCGCTACCGTGACGGCGTTCGGTGACACCCCCCGGCGCAGCAGGAATCGCGCGGTCGGGTCGACCACATGGGCGAGGACGAGGCGGGCGGGGACGCTGAAGATCTTTGCCATGGCGGTCACCACTGTATCGGCGCGCTGATCCGGCCGCATCGGCCCTGATGTCATCAGCACGGCTCGGATGACTACAAGGGGTTGCGGCACGCGTACCGCGGGGTGTGGGATCTCACAATAGCGTCGTAACACCCGGGAAACGGAGGTGCGCTGGCATGGCGCAGAAGACTTCGGAAAAGGGGGTCACCGGCGCTGCTGCGCCGGTGGTGACCGAGCCAGGCAGAGTTCGCAACGTGGTGCTGGTGGGCCACTCCGGTTCGGGGAAGACGACGCTGGTCGAGGCGCTGCTCGCCGCCACGTCGACGATCCCGAGGACGGGTACGGTCGCCGACGGCACCACGGTCACCGACCACGATCCGGCGGCCGTACGGCAACAGCGTTCCGTGGCCCTGTCCTGTGCTCCGCTCGTCCACGACGGGGTGAAGATCAACCTGCTCGACACCCCCGGCTACGCCGACTTCGTCGGGGAGCTCCGGGCCGGCCTGCGGGCCGCCGACGCCGCGCTCTTCGTGGTCTCGGCGGTCGACGGGGTGGACGCGGCGACGACCGCGCTCTGGGCCGAGTGCGCCGCGGTGGGCATGCCCCGCGCGGTGGCGATCACCCGGCTCGACCACCCTCGCGCCGACTTCGACGAGACCCTGGCCGACTGCCAGGACGCGTTCGGCGAGAACGTGATGACGATCTACCGCCCGATGCTGGGCGACGACGGCGCCTCCATCGCCGGGCTGCTCGGCCTGGTCACGCTGCGGGTGCTCGACTACTCGGCCGGCTACCCGCCCCAGGTCGGCCAGGCCGAGCCGGCCCACCTGACCCCGATCGAGGAGGACCGCAACGCGCTGATCGAGGGGATCATCGCCGAGTCCGAGGACGAGTCCCTGATGGACCGTTACCTCGGCGGCGAGACCGTCGGTCCGGATGTGCTGGTCCCCGACCTGGAGAAGGCGGTGGCCCGCGGCCACTTCTACCCGGTCATCCCGGTCTGCTCAGCCACCGGCGTCGGCCTCGACGCGCTGCTCGACGGCCTGGTCTCCGGCGCGCCCTCGCCCCTGGAGCACGACCTGCCCCTGGTCACCGGCGTGGACGGCTCGCCCAAGGCGCCACTCACCTGCGACCCGGACGGCCCGCTGGTCGCCGAGGTCGTGAAGACCACCATCGACCGGCACGTCGGCCGGGTCTCCCTGGTGCGGGTCTTCTCGGGCACGCTCACCCCCGAGTCGGTGGTGCACGTCTCCGGGCACGGCCTGGCCGAACGCGGCCATCCCGACCACGACGCGGACGAGCGGGTCGCCCACATCTACTCCCCGCTCGGCGCCCAGCTGCGCGAGACGGGCCGCTGCATCGCCGGCGACATCTGCGCGATCACCAAGTCGGGCAGCGCCGAGACCGGCGACACGCTGTCCGGCAAGGACGACCCGATGCTGATGGCGCCGTGGACGATGCCCGAGCCGCTGCTGCCGATCGCGGTGGTCGCCAAGACCCGGTCCGATGAGGACGCCCTGGCCAAGAACCTGGCCCGGCTGGTCGCGGGCGACCCGACGCTGCGGCTCGAACGCAACGCCGACACCCACCAGCTGGTCCTGTGGTGCATGGGCGAGTCGCACGCCGACGTGGTCCTCGACCGGCTCCGGGCCGGCGGCGTCGAGCTCGACACCGAGCCGGTCAAGGTGTCCCTGCGCGAGACGTTCGGCAGCGCCGCCAAGGGTCACGGCCGGCACGTCAAGCAGAGCGGCGGCCACGGTCAGTACGCGATCTGCGACATCCACGTCGAGCCCCTCCCCCGCGGGTCCGGTTTCGAGTTCGCCGACAAGGTGGTGGGCGGTGCGGTGCCGCACAACTACATCCCGTCGGTCGAGAAGGGCGTCCGGGCCCAGCTCGAGAAGGGCATCGCGGCCGGTTATCCGGTCGTCGACCTGAAGGTGACGCTCTACGACGGCAAGGCGCACAGCGTCGACTCGTCGGATGCCGCGTTCCAGACGGCCGGGGCGCTGGCCCTGAAGGAGGCCGCCGCCGCGGCCGAGGTGGTGCTGCTGGAGCCGGTGGACGAGGTCGTGGTCCGGGTCCCCGACGAGTACGTCGGCGCGGTGATGAGCGACCTCTCCGGCCGGCGGGGCCGGCCGCTCGGCACGGAGGCCGACGAGACCGGGGAGTTCAGCCTGGTGCGGGCCGAGGTGCCGGCCACCGAACTGATCCGGTACGCGGTGGAGCTGCGCGCCATCTCCTCCGGGGCCGGAACCTTCAGCCGCACGTACGCCCGCCATGAGCCGATGCCGTCCCAGGTGGCCGACGCGGTCCTGAAGGAGCACGCGGCCAAGTGATCCCACCGGCGGCCGGCCACTCAGTGGGCGGCCGCCGGCAGCTCCTCATCGGGCAACGTCAGCGCGTTGGCCGCCTCGAAGATCGGCTTGTTCACCGAAGCGATGATCTGCTTGTGCCACGGGTTGAGGCGCAGCGTCCGCATCGCGTAGTTGCGCATCGCGATGCTCAGCCGCCCGCCCGGCACCATCTGACCGGCCATCTTCCGGCCCAGCGCGAGATTCCGCTCGGTGTACGGGCGCAGCGTCCCCTCGTACTCCGCGAACGCGGCCGCGGTGTCGCCGTGCCGGGCCAGCGTCCTAGCCAGCACGTAGGCGCCGCACAGGGCCGTGCTGGTGCCCTGCCCCGACGCCGGTGACGGGCAGAACGCCGCGTCCCCGAGCAATACCACACGGCCGGCCGACCACCGCGGGATATCCACCTGACTGAGACTGTCCACAAAGAAGTCGCCCGCGCCGGAAATTTCCGGGCCCGCCGCGCTACGTTGCCGCCCACCCAGTGCCGGGGTGGGGGTGGCGGCGGGGCCCGCGCCACCGCTCAAGATCGAACTCGCGCCGGGCGCCTCGCCGAGGATCGAACTCGCCCCGGGCGCCTCGCCGGGGATCGAACTCGGGCCGGGCGCCTCGGCGAGGATCGATTCGAGCAGCCGCGGCACCTGCCAGCCGTCGCCGGCGAACTTCGACGCCACCAGTTCGCGGGTGACAGTCGAGCGCGGCAGCTCGGGCGACGCGAAGATCATCCCCGCCTTGGCCGGCTCGTCGGGCCCGGTGCTGTAGAGGAACACCATCCGCCCGGGCACCGCCCAGAACACCTCCTCACGGTCGAGCCGCAGGTCGTTGGGGACCGTGGCGATCGACAGGTAGGCGCCGAGGTGCCGCAACGGGGCGTCCAGCCCGGCCAGCCGACGGGTCGCCGAATGCAACCCGTCCGCGCCCACGATCACGTCGAAGCGCCGCTCCAGCCCGCTCTCGAATACCACGTCGCCGTCCGGCGAGATCGAGGCGATCGCGTCGCCGTAGCGGAACTCGGTGACCGGCGCCGCCGCCTCGGCCAGGATCCGGACCAGGTCGCCGCGCATCACCTCGATGTCGTCGCCGCGCCGGCCCATCAGCAGGTTCGCGTCGAGGGCGGCCACCTTGCCACCGGTCGGTGTCACGTAGGTGACCTGCCGCATCCCGGTGTCCCGGGCCCGGGCCGCCGGGTAGACGCCGGTCCGCTTGAGGACCTCGATGGCCGTTCCGCGGACATCCACCTTGTACCCACCGTCGCGCAGGGCGGGCGCCCGCTCGACGATCGTCGGCCGAAGGCCGTGACGGCCCAGCCAGTACGCCAGGAGGGGACCCGCCACGCCGGCCCCCGAGATCAGCACCTCTCGACTCCTCATGCGAGTTACTATACAAACGTCTTACACGTTTGTATAGATCCTAGGATGAGAGCCATGGGGCATCGCGAGGACCTGCTGGCCGGCGCACGGCGCTGCCTGTCCGAGAAGGGCTACGCCCGCACCACCGCGCGCGACATCGTGGCCGTGTCGGGCACCAACCTGGGCTCCATCGGCTACCACTACGGCTCGACCAAGGCCCTGATGAACGCGGCCATGCTCAGCGCGGTCGACGAGTGGGGTCAGAAGATCAGCGCCGCGATGGTCACCGACGACAGCGACTCCGGCGACGAGCAGCTGGTCCGGCTGTGGCGCCGGATCATCAGCACGGCCCGGGCCGACCGGGAGCTCTTCATGGCCACGGTCGAGGCCATGGTCCAGGCCGAGCACGCGCCGGAGCTGCGGGAACAGATGGCCGACGGCATCCGGCAGGGCCGCTCGGGCATGGCCGCGATGATCACCGGTCAGGTCGAGGAGTCGATCGACCGCGAGACGGTCAGGACGCTCGGCTCGGTGCAGATGGCGCTGATGTCGGGCGTGCTCATCCAGTGGATGACCGACCCCGAGAACGCCCCGTCGGCCGAAGAGGTCGTGGCCGGGATCAAAGCCCTGGCCGGCGCCTCGACCGGCGCTTCCACCGGGCGGAAGGCCTGACCGGTCGAGCGTACAAAAGAAAGGTCTTAGGAAGTCCAGGCCTTGGCGAGCAGGGTACGGGTGTCGGCCAGCAGCATGGGCATGGTCTTGGTGCGGCCGATGACCGGCATGAAGTTGGCGTCGCCGCCCCACCGCGGCACGACATGCTGGTGCAGGTGGGCCGCGATGCCCGCGCCGGCCACCGAGCCCTGGTTCATGCCCAGGTTGAAGCCGTGCGGGCTGCTGGCGCGGCGGATCGTCACCATCGCCCGCCGGGTGAAGGCGGCCACCTCGGCCACCTCCTCCTCGGTCAGGTCGGTGTAGTCGGCCACGTGCCGGTACGGGCAGATCAGCAGGTGGCCGGGGTTGTACGGGTAGAGGTTCAGGATCACGTACACCGACGAGCCCCGCGCGACGATCAGCTTCTCCTCGTCGGTGTGCTTCGGCGCGTCGCAGAACGGGCAGCCCGGCGGCTGGTCAGAGCCGGTCACATAGGCCATCCGGTGCGGCGTCCAGAGCCGCTCCAGCCCGTCCGGCTCGGTCATGACGCCGACGGACCCGTGTTCACGCGGCTGCGGACGACCTCGGTCACGTGCGCGATCGCCTCGTCCAGCGGCACGCCGTTGCGCTGCGAGCCGTCGCGGTAGCGGAACGACACCGTCCCGGCGGCCACGTCGTCGTCGCCGGCGATCACCATGAACGGGATCTTCTGCTGTTGTGCCGTGCGGATCTTCTTCTGCATCCGGTCGTCGGAGAAGTCCACCTCGGCCCGCACCCCTTCGCGGCGGAGAGAGGACGCGAAGTCTTCCAAATACGAAGCGTGGTCGTCGCGGATCGGGATGCCGACCACCTGCACCGGCGCCAGCCAGGCCGGGAACGCGCCCGCGTAGTGCTCGGTGAGCACGCCGAAGAACCGCTCGATCGACCCGAACAGCGCGCGGTGGATCATCACCGGACGCTCCCGGCCGCCGCTGGCCGCCGAGTATTCGAGGTTGAACCGCTCGGGCAGGTTGAAGTCGACCTGGATGGTCGACATCTGCCAGGTCCGGCCGATCGCGTCCTTGGCCTGCACGCTGATCTTCGGGCCGTAGAAGGCCGCGCCGCCCGGGTCGGGCACCAGCTCGAGGCCGGAATCCTCGGCGGCCGACCGCAGCGCCTCGGTGGCCTTCTCCCAGTTCTCGTCGGTGCCGACCGACTTCTCCGGGTTGCGGGTGGACAGCTCGAGGTAGAAGTCGGGCAGGCCGTAGTCGCGGAGCAGGTCGAGGACGAACTGGAGCAGCGACTTCAGCTCGTCCGCCATCTGCTCCTCGGTGCAGAAGATGTGGGCGTCGTCCTGGGTCATGCCGCGGACCCGGGTGAGGCCGTGCACCACACCCGACTTCTCGTAGCGGTAGACCGTGCCGAACTCGAACATCCGCAGCGGCAGCTCGCGGTAGGACCGCCCGCGCGACCGGAAGATGAGGTCGTGGAACGGGCAGTTCATCGGCTTGAGGTAGTACGTGGCCCCTTCCATCTCCATCGGCGGGAACATGCCGTCGGCGTACCAGCCGAGGTGGCCGGAGGTCTCGAACAGGTCGGCCTTGGTGATGTGCGGGGTGTTCACGAACGAGTAGCCGGCCTGCTCGTGCTTGATCCGCGAGTAGTTCTCCATCTCGCGCCGGATGATCCCGCCCTTGGGGTGGAACACGGCGAGACCGGAGCCGATCTCGTCCGGGAACGAGAACAGGTCGAGGTCGGCGCCGAGCTTGCGGTGGTCGCGGCGGGCCGCCTCCTCGAGCAGGCGGAGGTGTTCCTTCTGGGCGTCGCGGGTCGGCCACGCGGTGCCGTAGATCCGCTGGAGCTGCGGGTTCTTCTCGCTGCCCCGCCAGTACGCGGCGGCGCTGCGCATCAGCTTGAACGCCGGGATGTGCCGGGTCGACGGCAGGTGCGGGCCGCGGCACAGGTCGCCCCAGACGCGGTGGCCGTCCTTGGCGTCGAGGTTGTCGTACGCGGTGAGTTCGCCGGCGCCGACCTCCATCACCTCGGCTTCGAGGTCGGCTGAGCCAATCTCCCCCTTGATGTCGACCAGCTCGAGCTTGTACGGCTCGTTCGCCAGCTCGGCCTTCGCCTCGTCGAGCGAGCCGTAGACCCGCCGCCGGAAGCGCTGCCCGGCCTTGACGATCTCCTGCATGCGCTTCTCGAGCTTCGCGAGATCTTCGGGTACGAACGGCTTCGCCACGTCGAAGTCGTAGTAGAAGCCGTTCTCGATCGGCGGCCCGATGCCGAGCTTGGCCTCGGGGAACGTGTCCTGCACGGCCTGCGCGAGCACGTGCGCGGCCGAGTGGCGCAGCACGTTCAGCCCGTCGGGCTCGTCGAGCGCCACCGGGGTCACCTCGGTGTCGAGCTCCGGCGCCCAGTCGAGGTCGCGGAGCCGGCCGCCCGGGTCGCGCACCACGACGATCGCCTTGGGCCCGTTGGCCGGGAGACCCGCGGTCGTCACCGCGTCGCCCGCGGTGGTACCGGCCGGAACGACGAGTGGTGCAGACACGGTGGTTCTCCTTCGGAGCGGAACGTGGAATCGCCCCCGATGCTACCGGTCGGGCCGGGCCGCATCTCGAAAGGGTGTTACCGGCGACACATCGGGTCGCGTTACTGCGGCATTTCACGGTGATTGATAAATCGCGCCTCAGGGCTCTATTCACACTGTGCCGTCGCTCACTGATCGCGCACGTCACATTCGTCGGGAATTCGATCAAGCCACCGTTATTCGCAGGTCAGGACTTGATCGAACAATTTTGTGTCGTCATATTACCGATCGGTAGAACCGACTCGGAAGAAATGTTCCCCCAGCGCTCGCGGATCGCCCGATCGTCCTGTTGTCTGGGTGACGGCACCGAATTCACGGCGCTGAATATCAAGTTCTCCGGGAGCATTAAATGACGGCACCGTCCGCACCACCGGCTCGGGCCGGTGCCCGCCTGGCATGGCGGCCGCTGCAACGTTCCACGCGCGTCGGCATCATCGCGGCGCTCGTGGCCACCGTGTTCTATCAACTGTTCCTGCTCGACCCGGCCTACCGCGGACCCGGCTGGCTCTGGATCAGCATGCTGCTGGCCGAGGGCCTGACCGCGCTGCACCTGATCGGCACCTGGTGGACCATCCTGGCCCACGACGACCGGCCCGAAGCGGTGGACGCCACGGTCTGGCGCAACCGGCTCCGGGCCGGCGCCGACGTCCCGGCCATCGACGTGCTGATCACCGCGTACGGCGAGGAGCCGGCGCTGGTCCGGCGCACCATGGTGGCGGCCCGCGATCTGGAGCTGGCCCACCGCACGTTCCTGCTCGACGACGGCGACAGCGACGAGCTGCGCGACATCGCCGACGAGGTGGGCGTCGGCTACCTGCGCCGCTCGGGCGGCGCCCACGCCAAGGCCGGCAACGTCAACGCCGGGCTGGCCCGGACCGACGGCGAGTTCGTCGTCGTCCTCGACGCCGACCACGTGCCCGAGCCCGGTTTCCTGCTCAGCATCCTGCCGCACTTCCAGGACCCGGACGTGGCGTTCGTGCAGTCCCCGCAGTCGTACACGAACAACGTCAACCTGGTCGCCACCGGCTCCGGCGAGGCGCAGCGGATCTTCTACGAGCTGGTCTGCCCCGGCAAGAACCACTTCAACGCCGCCTTCTGCGTCGGCACCAACGTGATGTTCCGGCGGACCGCGCTGGACAGCATCGGCGGCATCTGGACCGGCAGCAACTCCGAGGACATCTGGACGTCGATCGAGCTGCACCGGCGCGGCTGGAAGTCGATCTACGTGCCCCAGGTGCTGGCCCGCGGGCTGGCCCCGGAGGATGTTCCGTCCTATCTGAAGCAGCAGCTGCGCTGGGCCAGCGGCGGCTTCGAGGTGCTGCTGCGCGGCCGCCTGTTCAAGCGCGGCACCGGCCTGACCCTCGACCAGCGCCTGCAGTACCTGTTCTGCGGCACCCACTACCTGCTGTCGCTGGCGATGCTGACCTTCATGCTCTTCCCGGCGCTCTACCTGCTCTTCGCGCTGAGCCCGATCCGGGCCGACGGCTTCACCTGGGCCACCCACTACCTGCCCTTCCAGGCCGCCGTCCTGCTGGTCACCTGGCTGCAGTCGGGCGGGTTCAAGCCGTCCGCGATCGTGGCCAGCATCGGCGCCGCGCCGGTGCACCTCCGCGCGCTCGGCGGCGTGCTGATCGGCCGGCCGTCGAAGTGGAAGGCCACCAACGCCGGTGGCGAGAGCGGCCGATCGCTCTGGGCGGTCATCCCCCTGGTCGCCCTGCTGGTGCTGAACGCCACCGCCATCGTGGTCGGTGTGCTGGTCATGGCCGACCCGGCGCCGACCTGGTTGTCGGTCGGCTGGGCCGCCATGATCGTGCTGATCCTGGGCCGGATGATCGTCGAATCGGTCACCGGCGGCCGGATCCGGTACCGCTCGGCAGCGCCCGCCAACCCGCCGGAGAACCCGCCCGTTCCCACCGGCGGACAGCCCGACGCTCAGCCGCGGCCCGTCGCGGCCGTCGCCTGACCTTCCTGTCGAGAAAGGCACACCCCATGAACGCCACGATCACCCCTGCCCCGGACACCGAAGCGACCGAAGCCCCGGCGGAGCAACCGAAACAGCCGAGACACCGGCTGCGGCGGGCGCTGCTGGTCACCCGTACCGTCCTGGTCGTCTCGATCCTGCTCACCGCCGCCGTCCTGGGCGGCAACCACATCGTGCGGCAGCGCCTCGCCGAACGGACCATGGTGGACGCCGGCACGGCCGTGCTGACCGCCCAGCCGATCACCGTGGGCTCGGCCGACGCCGCCGTGGTCAGCCGGGTGCTGACCACCGAGCGGGCCAGCGTCACCGCCGGCGCCGTGCTGGCCACCGCCACGCTGACCGCCGACGGTGGCGGCGAGCCCCGGGTGCAGCAGCTCCGGGCACCCGCCGCGGGCATCGTCACCGAGATCAACATCGCACCGGGCCAGGTCGCCCGGGCCGGCGAGCCGATCGTCACCCTGTACGACCCGGCCGACCTCGCGTTCCAGGTCGACGTGCCGCTCGAGACGTTGCGCAAGCTGCGGCTCGGGATGACCGCGTACGTGACCGGCCCCGGACTGTCCGGCCGGATCCCGACGACCCTGAAGCAGGTCGAGCCCAAGGTCGACTCCACCGCCACGCCGGCCACCGCCGACCTGCTCACCGTGGTGCTCCAGCCCGACCCGGCGTCCCTGGCCACGGTGCGGACGCTGGTGCCGGGTCTCCAGTTCGACGTCGTCGTCGACACCAAGACGGCCGTCGGCCGTACCCCGGCGGTGAACAGCGCATGAGGATCCGCCTGCCGGTCGCCCTGGCCGTGATCCTGACCCTGTCCGCGTGCACCTCGGGCCCGGCCGCGCCGGACCGCGAAGCCGCCCCGAACCGGGCCGGCCCGGTGATGGAGGACGCCGCGGCGAACCCGATCGCCGTGCCCACGGTGACCGGCCGCGGCAGCATCGCCGGCACGCTGCCGGCCGCCTCCGCCCCGACCAAGGCCCCCGCCCAGGCGGGCGACCTCGCCGGCCGGGCGGTGCCGACCAACCAGTGGTGGAGCTCGGCGCTGACCGGGCCCCGCACCCAGCCGATCTGGGCCCACCCGCTGGCCGTCCGGGCCGACCCGGCCGGCCTGCAGATCAGCGGCGGGCCGGTGACCGCCTCGGCCAACGCCATCACCACCGCGTTCGTGCCCGCCCTCACCGTGGGCGGCGCCACCGGAGCGGTCAGCGTGGCCGGCTACGGGGCCTTCCACGTCGTGCTGCGGGTGGAGCTGGCCGGCGGCGGGCGGGTCGACGTCACCGTGGCGCAGGGCAGCCCGGTGGTGTGGCTGCGCTTCCAGGGCGCGGCGCCCAGCCTGATCGGCGCCTTCCGGGACGTCGGCGGCTCGGGCGCCCGGGCCCGGCTCGAGATCGCGGGCGGGCGCTGGGATGTTCTCGGCACCGGCCTGCGGCTCAGCGGCGCCACCATCACCGGCGCCGGCGAGCAGCTCGCGGTCGCCCGGGTGCCCGACGGCGCCGACCGGGCCGGCTGGGAGAAGGCCAGCACCGCCGACCCGGTCACCCGCACCACGGCCGCGATGTCGTACGACCCCGAGGCCGGCACGGTCACCCAGACGCTGACCACCGACCGGACCGGGGCGTGGGCCCTGCTCCCCCACCAGCGGGCCGGAGCCGCCACGCTGCCCGGCTCCTACCCGGACGCGCGGGGGACGCTGTCCCTGGCCTCGGCGTCCGAGGTGAAGGTCACCGTGCCGATGCCGGGGCTGCTCACCGCCGTACCGAAGGTGGCCCTGAGCGCGGCGGCGCTGACCGCCGTACGCAAGGATCTGGATGCCGACCTGGCCGACCGGGCCGGCGCGGGCGGCAGCTACTTCGGACTCAAGGAGCTCGGCCGGCTGTCCACGATCGCCGAGGTCGCGGCGGCCTCGGGCGCGGACGCCCAGCGGAAGACGGCGCTCGACCGGCTGCGGCCACAACTGGTCGACTGGCTCACCTACGGCGGGCCGTCCGACGGTCGTCACTTCGGCTACGACAAGGGCTGGGGCGGGCTCATCGCGGTGCCGGCCGAGTTCGGCGCCCAGGACTACAACGACCATCACTTCCAGTACGGCTACCTGGTTCGCGCCGCGGCCGTGCTGGCCGCGGCCGACCCCGGCTTCGCCCGCGACTACGGCGACGTGGTCGACCTGATCGTCCGCGACTACGCCGGGTCGCTGGCGATCGGACCGGCGAGCGGGCTGCCGCCGTTCCGGGCCTTCAACGCCTACCTGGGCAGCTCGGCCGCCTCCGGCTTCGCGCCGTTCGCCGACGGCAACAACCAGGAGTCGTCCAGCGAGGCGGTCGCGGCCTGGGAGGCGGTGGTGCGCTGGGGCCGGGTACGGGGCAACGACGCGATGACCGGGTACGGCATCACCCACTACGCGGTCGAGGCCGCCACGGCCCGGATGTACTGGCTCGGCGACGGGCTGACCCGCCCGCCGGGGTACGCCCACGGCAACGCCGGCATCGTGTGGGACGCCAAGGTGGACTTCGCGACGTGGTTCGACCCCAAGCCGGAGTCCATCCTCGGCATCCAGTTGCTGCCGCTGACCGCGGGCGCGTTCTACCGCGGGCCGTCGGCCGGCCGCGAGCGGGCGCTGGGCGACCGGCCCGCGGTGTGGGGCGACCTGTTCGCCGCCGACCTGGCGCTGTCCGACCCGGCGGCGGCCAAGCGCCGGCTCGACGCGGGCGTCACCCGCGAGGACAGCACCAGCCGGGCCATGGTCCGCTACTGGGTCGAGTCCCTGGTCGTGCTGGGACCGCCGCAACCCGGCGTCGCGGCGCCGATCGGCTCGCTGGCGTTCGGATCGGCCAGGGCGCCGCGGACGGTCACGTCGGAATAGCGGCTCGCACGAACATCACCGCGCCGGCCGCCGTGGCCGGGCCGGCGGTGGTGATCGCGTTGTGGGCCGCGCCGGGAATTTCTCCGGTGCGGCCTGCCTGCGCGAGCCCGGCCGCCTGGGCGGTCCAGCCGGCCGGGGCGATCCGGTCGTGTTCCCCGCGCAGTACGAGGACGGGCGCGGTCACCAGCGGCAGGCGCTGGTCGATCCGATGGTCAACGGAATGCCGCAGGGTACGCAGGACCCGGCCCAGCCCCGCGTCCCAGACGTCGGTGGCGATCATCGGCAGCTGCCGCGGGTCCTCCCACAACAGGTCCCGGACGAAGCGACCGGCCTGACCGCCGGCGGTCGGCGCCGCCGGGTCGACGGTCGGCCCGACCAGCACGAGCGAGGCGACCAGGTCGGGCCGGCGCACGGCGAGCTCGACGGCGACCTGACAGCCGAACGAGTTGCCCAGGACGTGGGCGCGGGTCAGACCGGCCACGTCCATCCAGGACGCGATCAGGTCGGCGTGCTCGGCCACGTCGAACACCCGGCCGGGCTTCGCCGAGTGGCCGAACCCCGGCAGGTCGGGCACGTACACCGGGCCGGGCAGCGCCGCCGCCGTCGGCATCAGGTAGCGGTGTGACACGGCCAGCCCGTGCAGCAGCACCCAGGGCGTGCCCTCGGCGTCCGGCCGCTGCCGCACGTGCAGGCGCAGGCCGCATGCGGTCACCATCGCGCTCGTGAACCCCGAGGCGGGTCGCGGCGCCGAGAAGATCAGCCGCCGGTCGGCGCGAGTCAGCCATCTCATACGGGCAACGTGCCCCGGATCGGGCGCGCCTAACGCTGCGCCTCGAAGTGGTCCTTCATCGCCGGGTAGTAGTCGTCGAAGCTCGGCAACGGCCGGTCCTCGCGGGCGGCGACCAGCGCGTCGAGGTAGTACTCCCAGCCGGGACCGACCGAGCCGACCTCGTCCGGCTCGACGCCGTGCTGGGTGAAGCGCAGCTCGGTCACCCCGGCCGTCTCGGCCAGCTCCAGTTCCAGGTGCCAGCTGCCGTGCTCGTCGACCGACGACAGGGCGAGCCGGCGCGGCGGCTCGCAGGCCTCGATGGTCATGTCCATCCACGGCTCGCCCTCCTCCAGCGCCATCTGGACCTTGATGGTGTTGCCGGGCGCGGCGTCGCCCTGCCACGGGCCGAACCAGCGGGCGGTCCGTCCGGACTCGGTGAGGCTGGCCCAGACGTCGTCGACGGGCGCGCGGAAGGTGCGGGTCAGCACGAGATCGGTGCCGGACAGGCGCCCGGTGGGTGCAGGGCTCATGCGCTCTTCTCCTGGTGGGGATGGTTCTCGGCGGCGGTGCGCCGCTCGCGGTCCTGGTCGGGGTGGCGGTCGGCGGCCACGCGCCGCTCGCGGCGGGTGCGGTGGACCTCGGTCTCCAGCGCGTCGAAACGGCGCTGCCAGCCGGCCTCGGCCGGCGTGGTGTCGGCCGGCGTGGCGTCGGCCGGGGCGGTGAGCTGGGCCAGCCAGCCCGCCAGCTCGTCGAGCGGCTCGGTGACCAGCGCGTAGACCCGGCGGCGGCCCTCGGCCACGTCGTCCACCAGGCCCGCCTCGCGCAGCACCCGCAGGTGCCGGCTGACGGCCGGGCGGCTGATCGCGAACCGGTCGGCGACCTGCCCGGCCGACAACGGCCGTTCCCGGAGCATCAGCAGGATCTCCCGCCGCACCGGGTCGGCGATCGCGCCCGCCACCTCGTCCACGGCGGAAGCGTAACCCATCGGTTACACGTCGGGAAGAGCTTCCCGCGCCGAGAGCCAGGCCGGCGGGATGCCGTCCACCCCGGTGTACGCGGCCACGACGCCGCCCGCGATCGCCGCCGTGGTGTCGACATCGCCACCCGCGGAGACGCACGCCGCCACGGCCGCCGGGTAGTCGTCCAGGTACCGCGCGGCCACCCAGAGGGCGAACGGGACCGTGTCGGACGCCATCGAGCGGGTGCCGTTGCCCAATTCGTAGGCGGCCCGCTCGACGCCGCTCAAGGACCGCGCCCGGGCCAGCCCGTCGTGAACACGACCGGGCGGGGTGTGCGCGAGCGCGGCGCCGAGAAGGTCGGGACGGTCACCGTCGAGCCGGGCCGCGGTGGCCACCGCCGCGGCCACGGCCACCGCGACGCCGCCCGCGATGCCCTCGGGGTGGGCGTGGGTCACCTCGGCGGCCCGGGCGCCCTGCCCGGCCGCGCGGGCCAGGGAGTCGGCGTGCCACGCGCCGAGCGGCGCGGCTCGCATCGCGGCGCCGTTCCCGGCCGAGCCCTGCCCGTCGAAGGCGGCCGCGGCGGCCACCGGCCACGGCACGCCCTCACGGATCTGGCGGAGCATGACGACGGCGCCGGGCCCGTACCCCCGATAGGGGTCGAAGGTCGAAGCGAGCAGCGTGGCGAACCGGTCGCGGTCGAAGTCGCTCTCGTCGCCGAGGCACGCCACCAGGCAGCAGGCCTCCTCGGTGTCGTCCGTCCACGGCCAGGGGGCGGCGGGAAGCCGGGCGTCGAGGAGGTCGTGCGCGGAGTTGCCCGGCACGAAGTATTGAGCGCCGAGCGCGTCGCCGACGCTGAGCCCGGCGAGGCTGTCGAGAGCGAGGGTGCGGCGGGTGTCGGGGTAGAGGGTAAAAGTCATAGTCACCCTGAGAATAACCCACGCCGGGCGGCCGCGGCACCCGCCAGCAGGGCCAGTCCGCAGATCACCAGGACCCGGATCGCCTGCCCGGCGAACCAGTCGACCGGCCACGCCAGCACGGCGGCCAGCCCGCACCCGGCCACCCCGGCCACCATCGGCCAGAAGACCAGCGGCCGCGGCGAGAACCGGGGCGGGGCGCCGTGCCACTTCCGGAGCAGCCCCGACCGCCCGATCCGGACCACCAGGTAGGTCCCGACCACGAACCCGGCGACGTTCGAGGCGTCGGACAGCGGCCCCCACCACGAGAGGTAGCCGGGATGGGTGAACGCGTCCCACACCAGGTGGCTGAACGCCCCGAGCAGCGCCGAGCCCACGGTCACGTGCCACCGATGACGCACCGTGCCGAGCACGCCGTAGTCGCCCAGCCGGAAATGCCCGGCCACCCCCGGCGCCGCCCACCGGACCAGCCGGGTGAGCACCAGCGTGACCGGCAGGCTCCACCACACCAGCGAGGGCAGGTTGTGGGTGCGCGGCAGAACCCCGAAACCATGGATGGCGTACGAGAGGTCCGGCGCCATCGTCCCGATGACCAGCGCGACACCGTCGAACCAGCGCGGCCGCCAGATCTTCAGCGGCACGACGGCGATCGGATGGGTGGGAATCGTCAGCGGCATGATCCCGACGCTAGGAGCGCGGGCGGCGCCATCGGTGACGCCGGCGTGCAGGGATTGCGGAGATCGTGTCAAGACAACGACGGGATGGAAATCCGTGACTCTCGGTGATCGATAGATTCCTCAGCATCACGGTTTAGGCGTTGCTTGCCACGGGCGCTACGGTCTTCGCATGGCCACGGTGTTGCTCGTCGAAGACGATCACGTCGTGCGCGGTGCGATGCTCCGGTCGCTGGCCGACCGGGGGCATGCCGTGCACGCCGTCGGCACGGCCCTGGACGCCCTGCGCCGGGTCGCCGCGGAGACTCCCGACCTGGTCGTCCTCGATCTCGGGCTGCCCGACCTCGACGGGTCGGACGCGTTGCGCATGCTGCGCGGCATCACCGACGTCCCGATCATCATCGCGACCGCCCGCGACGACGAGCAGACCGTGGTGCGGCTGCTCCGCTCCGGCGCCGACGACTACATGGTCAAGCCCTTCACCGGCGCCCACCTGGACGCCCGGATCACCACCGTGCTGCGCCGGGTGGGCCGGGCCAGCCGCACCGCGCAGCCGGCCGTGCACGAGGTCGGTGAGCTGCGCGTCGACATCGGCGAGCGCAGCGCCAGCCTCGGCGACACCCTGTTGGCCCTGACCCGCAAGGAGTTCGACCTGCTGGCGTACCTCGCCGCCCGGCCCGGCCGGGTGGTGTCGCGTCGGGAGTTGCTGGAGGAGGTATGGCGACAGCCGTCAGTCGGCGAGGACCAGACGATCGACGTGCATCTGTACTGGCTACGGAGGAAACTGGGCGAATCAGCCGCGAAGCCTCGTTACCTGCGCACCGTGCGGGGAGTCGGATTCCGGCTGGTGGCGCCGGACTAAGGGCGCGCCTGGCCTGGGTCACCGCCGCCACGACCGGCGTCGCCGCCCTCGCCTTCCTCGTCCCGCTGGGCTGGGAACTCCGTTCGGACCACCGGGACAAGGCCGTGGCCACCGCGGAACGGCAGAGTTCCGTGGTCGCCGGCGCGCTCATCGCGGGCGCCGGCCGGGGTGGCATCAACGCGGCCGTGCAGTCGGCCGGTGGCGATCTGGTCGTGCACGCGCCGAACACCACGGCCGGCACCAGGGCGACCGCCGCCGACGTGACGAAGGCGGCCACGACGGCCGGGACGCAGCTGGTCGGCACCGACGACGGGCTGGTCCATCTGCGCCCGGTGACGGTGGCCGGGCGTACCTCGGTGATCGAGGTCTTCGTACCGCAGAGTGAGCTGTCCGCGGGCACGGCGCGTGACCTGTGGACGCTGGTCGGGATCGCGCTGATCCTGGTGCTCGGCTCGGTGATCGTGGTCGACCGGCTGGCCCGGGGCGCGGTGATGTCGGCGCGCAACCTGGTGCAGGCGGCGCTGCGGGTGGGCGGCGGCGATCTGGGCGTACGCATCCAGCCCTCCGGCCCGCGCGAACTGGCCGAGGCCGGGTACGCCTTCAACCGGATGGCCGACCGCCTGGTCACGTCCCGCACCAGCGAGCGCGAGATGGTCGCCGACCTGTCCCATCGGCTGCGCACCCCGCTGACCGCGCTACGCCTGGACGCCGAGGCGCTCGACCCGGACGACACCCAGATCGGCCAGTTCTCCGCGGCCGAGCTCGACCGCCGCCGCGGCATCCGGCGCATCCGGGTGGCCATCGCCACGCTCGAGGGCGAGGTCGACGACCTGATCACCACCACCCGCCAGGCGGTGGCCAAGCAGGTCGCCTCCGCGCCCGAGGTGGGCATGTGCGACGCCGCCGAGGTGGTCCGCGAGCGGATGCAGTTCTGGTCGGCGCTGGCCGGCGACCAGAACCGGCCGTACCAGGTGGTCGGCGCCAGCACCCGGGTGCCGGTGCCGGTGGCCCGGCCCGAACTGGCGGCGGCGCTCGACGCGGTGCTGGGCAACGTCTTCCGCTACACCCCGCAGGGCACCGCGTTCGAGGTGGGCCTGTCCCGCCGGGACGGCTGGGTGGCGCTGCGGGTGGACGACGCCGGCGCGGGCATCCCCGACCCGGAACGGGCGATGAAGCGCGGCGAGAGCAACCAGGGCTCGACCGGCCTGGGCCTGGACATCGCGCGGCGGGCGGCCCAGTCCACCGGCGGCTCGGTCAGCCTGGACCGGGCCGCGCTCGGCGGGGCCAGCGTGGTGATGTTGCTGGCCGACGCGGAAGCGCCCCCGAAACAGGCCAGCCGCTTCGGTCTGATAGGAAGACTGGCCCGAGAACGCGAGACCATCCGGAGGCGCCGGCCGCACTGATCGGACCCAGTGGACCCCCCAGCACTCGGATCTGAAACACACCGTGGGCGTATTACTCCGGACGGTAGACGACTTGCTTAGAACTGTATTAAAGGCGTTCCGCTCGCGGTCCCGGGCTGGCACGCTTTTGACCGATCCCATCCGGCTTGCCGGTCCGACGCCAGAACGTCCCCGAGATCAGGGCCGGCGTAGCCACCGAGCGGTGGGAGGCGGAAACCCCATGACCGCCACCCACCGCGCACCCGACCGCCCGGCCGCCCACCGAGGAGATGTTCTCTTGTCCGCGCACCGACGGAATGCGTTGCGCGGAGCCGCCCTGCGGAGAATTCCCAAGCGGCTACGGAAACACCTCTTCCCGATCGCGGTCGGTGTCGCCGTCCTGGGCACGGCCGCGATCGCCGGCCCGAGCATGATCGAGGCCGGGCGCTCCGGCGGCGACCCGCCGCGGGGCCAGGCGGTCCGGCTCGCCGCCGCGCAGACCGACCGGCCCGCGCAGGGGCTGATCTACCAGGGCCTGAAGCCGGCCTCGGAGGGCTCGGTGTGCGCCGGGGCGTACGAGCTGGACGCGCTGACCTGCACCCACGGCCCCGACCCGGCGCCGACCGGCCTGAAGGTCACCCGCGCGGTGGTCCCGGTGACCGCGAAGGCGGCCGAGCCGGTCCCGCCGCGACGTGAGGCGGCCAAGGTGCCCTCGGACGCCGAGATCGTCCGGGACGAGGGCGGCAGCCTGCTCGCCGAGGGCAAGCCGGCGCTGGTGCCGGACGCCGCGCCGGGCGACGCCGACTTCGTGATGGGCAACCACGGCGTGGCCTGCACCGGCGACGGCCGGGACGGCAACCGGGTCCAGGTCGTCTACGTGCACGCGCTCGGCACGCCGAGCCGCTTCACCGACTTCGTGGGCTCGATCCGGAACTGGGCGGCCGGGGTGGACGCGATCTACGACGCGTCGGCGGCCGAGACCGGCGGCTCCCGGCACATCCGGTACGTAGCCACCCCGTCCTGCCGGGTCGACGTGGCCGAGGTGCAGGTGCCGTTGCACGGGCTGGACACGTTCCCGCAGACCGTGAAGGCGCTGTCCGACCTCGGCTACAACCGCACCGACCGCAAGTACCTGCTGTTCTCCGACGCCTACCGCTACTGCGGGATCAGCACGTTCGTGGCCGACAACCGGCCCGGCGGGGGCAACCGCAACAACGGCGGCCCGTCGTACGCCCGGGTCGACGCCGGCTGCTGGAGCACCGTGGCGGCCGCCCAGCAGCTCACCCGCTCGCTCGGCGCGGCCCTGCTGACCTCGCCGAACTCGTCCGGCGGCGGCAGCTGCACGGACGACTTCGACCTGATGTGCCACCCGGACCGGTCCGGGGCGACGGTGCGCCAGCGCTGCCCGAAGAAGAACGAGAACCGGCTGGACTGCGGGCACGACGACTACTTCAGCACCAACCCGCCGAAGAACAGCTGGCTGGCCGAGAACTGGAACGTGGCGCAGAGCGAGTTCCTGCTGCGCGGCGACGGCGGCGACGACGTCCCGGACGCGCCCGGCGCGGTTCCCGGCGGGTCCGCCTCGCCGCCCGGGAAGCCGTCGGCCGGGCCGTCGCAGGCGGCCGGGGGCGACGAGTCGGACGGCGGGGGCGACGCTGTTCCCCCGCCGGGCGCCGGGCCGTCGGGACCGGCGCCGGCCGCGTCCGGCCCGCCGGCCAAGCAGCTCCAGGCGCCGGCCGCGCCGGCCCCGGCGTTCCTCGAGGTACGCGACGCGACCAACAACTCGGTCCGGCTGACCTGGGCCGCCGCCGCGCCCGACGCCACGTACGAGGTGGCCGTGGACGGCGTGACCATCGCCACCACCAAGGCGACCCGGGCCGGCCTGATCGGGTTGCGGCCGGGCACCGCCTACCAGGTGACGATCAACAACGCCGCGCTCAAGTTCCGGGCCAAGGCCGAGGCCCGCACCCTGCCGGCCGCCCGGCCCACCCAGAACTCCTGGTTCGTCCTGGAGAACGCGCTGACCGGCGGCGCCGCCGACCTCTACGCGGCCCGCACCGCGAACGGCACGGCGATCACGCTGAGCGGCTCGGACGGCGACGCCCAGCAGCAGTGGATGCTGGTGCCCGGGTCGGGTGGCGACTTCTCGCTGAGGTCCAAGGCGACCGGCAAGTGTGCGATGCCGCTGAGCGGCAACCCGGTCGCCGGCACGCCGCTGGTGCAGTCCGACTGCGAGGGGACGGCGACGGCCCTGTGGACGCTGCGCCAGTCGGCCTACGGTTTCACCCTGCGCACCACGACCGGCGACCTGTTCGTCGGGGTGGGTGAGCAGCGGTTCGGCGCGCAACGCGTGCTGGTGCTCCAGAACGGCAACGAATCCCGGCACCAGAGCTGGGCGGCGGTGCCGGCCTGACCGGCACGCTCCCGGCGCGGAGAACCCGGCGGCCGGCCGGGGAGAGGAGACGACGCAGATGAAGACCGATGTGCGGGTGGACCCGATCACCGACGAGGACGAGTTCGAGCCCCGCTTCCGCAAGCGGCGCCTGATCCGCTGGGCGGTCGTGCTGACCCTGGGCATTCTCGCCGTGCTGGCGATCTGGCAGGAACCGCTCTACGCCCTGCGGTTCTGACCGCGCGGTCCGGTCACTCCGGGTCGCGCGGTTCGCTAGAACGCCGCTGTGTAGTCGTCGATCGCGGCGGACAGCCGGGCGCGGTCGTCGGCGGGCTGGAAGGACGCCTCGACGGCCGCCTTGGCCAGCGCGGCCACCCCGGCCTGGTCCAGGTCGAGCAGGCGGGCGGCCACGGCGTACTCCTGCTCGATGGTGGTGCCGAACATCGGCGGGTCGTCGGAGTTGATGGTGACCCGGACCCCGGCCGCGACCAGCGCCGGCAGCGGGTGTTCGGCCAGGTCGGCCACCGCCCGGGTGCGCACGTTGGAGGTCGGGCACACCTCCAGCGGAATGCCGTGCTCGGCCAGGTGGGCCATCAGCGCCGGGTCCTGGGCGGCGGAGATGCCGTGCCCGATCCGCTCGGCCCCAAGGTCACGCAGCGCAGCCCAGACGGTCTCCGGGCCGGTGGTCTCGCCGGCGTGCGGGACGCTGTGCAGACCGGCCGCGCGGGCCTGGTCGAAGTACGGTTTGAACTGCGGCCGCGGCACCCCGATCTCGGGCCCGCCGAGCCCGAAACTGATCAGCCCGTCCGGCCGCTCGTCGAGCGCGATGCGCAGCGTCTCCTCGGCCGCGGCCAGGCCGGCCTCGCCCGGGATGTCGAAGCACCAGCGCAGCTCGACCCCGAACTCCTTGGCCGCCGCCTTCCGGGCGTCCTCGATGGCGTCGCAGAACGCGGGGGCCGGGATGCCGCGGCGGACGCTGGAGTACGGCGTGACGGTCAGCTCGGCGTACCGCACCTGACCGCGGGCCAGCTCGCGGCCGATCTCGTAGGTCAGCATCCGCACGTCCTCGTCGTCCCGGATCAGGTCGACGACGCTCAGGTAGATCTCGATGAAATGGGCGAAGTCGCGGAACGCGAAGTAGTCGGCGAGCGCCGCCGGGTCGGCCGGCACCGGCGAGGACCCCTCGTGCCGGGCGGCCAGCTCGGCCACGATCCGCGGCGAGGCCGAGCCGACGTGGTGCACGTGCAGCTCGGCCTTGGGCAGCCCGGCGATGAAGGCGGTCAGGTCGGTCACGGCGTCTCCTCAGCTCAGTGGTAGCTCAGCGCGGTATTCCGGGCGCGGATGCCGCCCGTTCCTACCACTACGGCGTTCGGGCCACCACGAAGACGCGGCGGAACGGGAAGGCCACGCGACCGTCGCGCGCCGGGTAGGCGGCGGCCAGCCGGGCGGCCAGGGCACCCCGGAAATCCTGCCATGCCGCGTCGTCCAGCCCCGCCCGGACCGGGCGCAGCGCGGTGCCCTCCATCCAGCGCAGCACCGGGTGATCGGGCCCAGTCTCGGGGAGGAGGTGGAGATACGTGGTCTCCCAGGCGTCGACCGCGCCGCCGAACAGGGCCGCGTAGCCGGCCGGATCGAGGACCGGCGCCTCGCGCAGCACCTCGCCCAGGCCGTAGCCGGCGCCGAGCTCGCGGAGGGCCCGGTGGGACGGCGCGTCGAAGTTGCCGGGCACCTGCATCGCGATCCAGGCGCCGGCGGGCAGTTGGGCCGCCCATCGGACCAGCAGGTCTTCGTGCCCGGGCACCCACTGCAGCGTCGCGTTGGTGACCAGCACGTCGACGTCCGGCGCCGGCCGCCACTCCCGCACGTCGCCCAGTTCGGCGTCGATCACCCTGGTCGCTTCCGCGATCATCTCGGGCGACGAGTCGACGCCGGTCACCCGGGCGCCGGGCCACCGCCGGGCGAGGGCGGCCGTGAGCGCACCCGGCCCGCAGCCGAGATCCACCACGGCCCGGGGCTTCTCGGCGCCCACGCGGGCCACCAGATCGAAGAACGGACGCGAGCGCTCATCTCCGTACCGCTGATAAAGGGTGGGGTCCCACACGGCGCGACTCCAAACCGTACGTACGTCTTGCAGGACTCTAGCACCGCGAGGGATAGGCTCAAGCCGTGGAAAATCGCAGCTTTCGAAGGATCGGACGGGACGCCTCGGTGATCGGGCTCGGCGCCTGGCAGCTGGGCGCCGACTGGGGCACGGTGACCGAGGACGACGCGCACGCCACGCTGGCCGCGGCCGTCGACGCCGGGGTCACCTTCATCGACACCGCCGACGTGTACGGCGACGGCCGCAGCGAGCAGATCATCGGCTCGTTCGTCAAGGACCGGCCGGGGCTGTTCGTGGCCACGAAGATGGGCCGGCGGATGGCGCAGGAGGTGGCGAACTACTCGCTCGACAACTTCCGCGCCTGGACCGACCGGTCCCGCGCCAACCTCGGCGTCGACACCCTCGACCTGGTGCAGCTGCACTGCCCGCCGACGCCGGTGTTCTCGACGGACGCCACCTACGACGCGCTCGACCTGTTGGTGCAGGAGAAGCGGATCGCGGCGTACGGGGTCAGCGTCGAGACCACCGACCAGGCGCTGGCCGCGATCGCCCGGCCGAACACGGCGAGCGTGCAGATCATCCTGAACGCGCTGCGCCTCAAGCCGCTCGAGCAGGTGCTGCCCGCGGCGCGGGAGGCGGGCGTCGGCATCATCGCCCGGGTGCCGCTGGCCAGCGGTCTGCTCTCCGGCCGGTACGACGCGAACACCACGTTCGCGGCCGACGACCACCGCAACTACAACCGGAACGGCGAGGCGTTCGACGTCGGCGAGACGTTCTCCGGTGTGGACTACGCGACCGGGCTGGCCACGGTCGAGCGGCTGCGCCCGCTGGTCCGCGACGGCGAGACGATGGCGCAGCTCGCGCTGCGCTGGGTCATCGACCAGCCCGGCGTCACGGTGGTCATCCCGGGCGCCCGCAACCCCGAGCAGGCCCGCGCGAATGCCGCGGTGGCCGGGCTGCCGCCGCTCGATCCCGAGGTGCTGCAGGCGGTCCGCGGGATCTACGACGAGGTCGTCCGGCCTCAGGTGCACGACCGGTGGTAGGCGAGGCGAAGCCGAAGCTGGTCGGCTGGACCCCGATGACGATCGGTCTGCTGCTGCTCGTCCTCGGTGGCTTGTGGACACTGCAGGGCCTCGACCTGGTCGGCGGCAGCGCGATGTCCGGCGTGACACTGTGGGCGATCGTGGGTCCGGTGGTGGCCGTGGCCGGGCTGGTGCTGCTGGTGCTGGGCACCCGCCGGCGCAACCAGGCCAAGCGGGCCGAGCTGGCGCGTCAGGCCGAGGAGCAGCCCCCGCCCCGCTAGCGAACGCAAGCACCCCGCCTTCCATCCATGGGAGGCGGGGCGCTTGTGTGTCGGTCAGCTCCCGCGCGCTGGAGCCGACAGCCGACGTCGTCGCCGGCTAGTGGTCTCAGATCGGGCGAACCTGCTCCGCCTGGGGACCCTTCTGGCCCTGGGCGATCTCAAACTCGACCCGCTGGTTCTCTTCCAGAGTCCGGTAGCCCGACGTCTGGATGGCCGAGAAGTGGACGAAAACGTCAGCACCCCCGCCGTCGACGGTGATAAAGCCGAAGCCCTTGTCTGCGTTGAACCACTTCACCGCACCTGTTGCCATGCTGTTCTCCTTCTGAAAATGCCGGCCCGTGATGCTAGGGGCCGATGTCCGTTTTCGAGCAGCGGCGCCAGTGAGGCGGCCTTTCCAGAGGACGTCCCATCCGCTCGTCCGCCGAGGTCCCTGGATGGCATCTCGGAGGCGTGCGGAGCAGCACACCACGTACGCAAAAACTGGGCACACTGTACCCGAAAACCGGGCGTGGAAGCTGCCCTCGGCGACATTCGAAGAAACCATGGCAGATACGGAAAAGGTCCCCCACATCGACGGAGCGTCGCGGAGGACCTTGACCACGGTCAATCACTCTACGTGTTGCTAATCCGGCCACTCGCCCGTCAGCCGGCGGACGCCGACCGCCCCGCCACGGTCCACGGCGGCCTTGACCACCGAGAAGATGACGCCCTGGATCGCCGCGGCGGCCAGGATCTCGCCCCAGCTGCGGTCCTCGTCGGTCGCGTTGGGCGCGTCGTCCTCGCCCTCGACGAGCTTCCACACCTGCTTGAAGGCGAAGCCCGCGATGGAACCGGCGGCGATGCCGAGAAGCAGGCCCACCGGCTTGTACGCGATCTTGTTCAGCTTCCCGCTCATCGGCGACTCCCCCGCACCACCAGGATCACGCCGACCACGGCCGCGACCCCGGCCGCGATGGCCAGGAACGGGATCGGCCGGCGGCGTACCTGCTCCACCGAGTCCGATTCCTGCACCTGCGCGACCGTCTCGCGGGCCTTGTCGCCGGCCTGGCCGGCCGCGTCCTTGACCCGGTTTCCGGCCAGGTGCACCGCGTCGAGCGCCTTCTGACCGGCCTCGGCGGCCTGCGTCTTGACCCGCTGCTTGGTCTGTTCCACCTGTTCCTTGGCCCGAGCCTTGACGTCCGCCTTGGCCGCGAGTGCCTGCACGGTCTCGCCGAGCTCGGCCCGTGTCTGCGCGATCTCGGCGCGCAGCGCCGCCACGTCCGGCTTGCCGTTCTGCCCGGGCGCGCCGCTCTTCTCGCTCATGCCCGGCTCCTGTCCTTGACCGCGTGCTTCACTTCGTCGACATCCGCCTTCACGCTCTCGATGGCCGCCTCCGGACCCGGCGGCACCGCCTGGGTCACCTGCTTCTTACCTAGCAGGGCCAGAACACCCGCCACCGCGAACAACACCACCGTGACGATCAGTGCGGCCAGCCACAGCGGCAGTACCAGGCTCAGCGCGATGATCCCGGTCGCGATGAGCGCGCCCACACCGTACAGCGCGAGCACCCCGCCGCCACCGAAGAGCCCGATGCCGATCCCGGCGTGCTTGCCCTTCTCGGCCAACTCGGCCTTGGCGAGCGCGAGCTCGTCACGGACGAGCAAGGTGATCTGTTCGCTGGCGCGCTGCACCAGTTCGGACGTGGACTGTTCGCCGGGCTTGCGACCCGCGCTGCCGTTCAGGACATCCGCCATGCTGTCCTCCTTTCCCTGTGTCGGGTGTATGCCCCGGAGTGCGAAGAAGCAATCCTCCTGCTCAACGCGGTTCGTCGGCGCCGCCTCCGAAGGCCGCGCCGCGCTGGTCACCGTCGGTCCCGCCGGCGAAGACCTGATCGTCGTGTTTCGCGCCATCCGCCACGGCCGGAGCGGCCGCCGGCGGACCAGGAGGATCGGTGTCCGCCCGCAGCCGCGGCAACGAGCCCGGCCGGTTCTCCCACACCCAGCTCACCAGACGCTCGCGGACCAGGCACCGCAAATCCCACAACGCGCCCGCGTCGGCCGCGCTGACCAGCGCGCGCAGCCGGATCATGCCGCCGGTCGCGTCGGTCACCTGGAGCACGCACACCCGGCCGTCCCAGAGCGCGCTGAGCCCGACCACCCGCCGCAGCTCGACGCGCAGGTCCTCGACCGGCGCCGACCAGTCCACGTCCACCTCGGCCGTGCCGAGCACCGCCGAGCCGGTCCGGGTCCAGTTCTGGAACGGCTTGGTGGTGAAGTACGAGGTCGGCAGGATCAGCCGGCGGTCGTCCCAGATCTGCACCGCGACGTAGGTGAGGGTGAGCTCCTCGATCCGGCCCCACTCGTTCTCGACCACCACCACGTCGTCGACCCGCACCGCGTCGCTGAACGCCAGCTGCAGCCCCGCGAAGACGTTCCCAAGCGTGCTCTGCGCGGCCAGGGCGGCCACCACGCTGATCACGCCGGCCGAGGCGACGACGCTGGCCCCGAGGGCGCGTACGCCGGGGAAGGTCATCAGCATCACGCCGGCGGTGAGCACCACGATCGCCGCGACGGTGACCCGGCGCAGCATCACGACCTGGGTCTTGAGCCGCCGCGCGCGGAGATTGTCCGGGACGTCGGTGCGCCACCTGGTGAGCGCGAAGTCCTCGACGACCAGCAGCAGCGCCGCGATCAGCCAGGCGGCGGCCGCGATCAGGGCCAGCAGCAACAGGTGCAGCACGATCCGGCGGCCGCCGAAGTCCTCGACGCCGATCTGCAGGGCGAGCCGGACGCCGTACAGCACGACCAGGGCCCGGAACGGGTTGTGCGCCGTCCGGGCCAGGTCGGCCCACAGCACCGACCGGCGGCCGAGCCGCTGGACGAGCAGATGGATGGCCTCGACCAGCACCAGCGCGGCGCCGGCGGCCACCACGACCGCGAGCAGGGCGGTCATTACGCCGTTCACTGCGGCATCACACCACATGGAAACGGCGGCCACGTTTCGCGGCCGCCGGTTCACTCAAGATCAGACCTTACGGAACTTGGCCTGGAAGAAGCAGTAGACGCCGAAGCAGGCGATGCCCAGCGCGATCAGGCCGAGCAGCCACGGGCCCCAGGCGGTGCCGGCCAGCGTCTTCAGCGCCGAGTCGAGGCCACCGGCCTTCTCCGCGTCGATCGTGACCGCCGCGGCCGTGAAGAGCGCACCGGCGATGGCGTACGCCACACCCTTGCTGATGTAACCCGCCTTGCCGAGCCGGCCGACGGTCCGGTGCACCTGCGGGCTCATCCGGCCGGTGTTGAGGTGCTTCTCGAACTTCTTCTTGTAGCCGTAGATCGCCAGCCCCACGCCGACACCGACCACCACGAGGCCGATGAACCCGACCAGGAACCGGCCACCGCCGCTGCTCATCATGTTCGACGCGGAGGACTGCTGGTTCTGCGACTGCGAGGCCTGCGCGCCGGTGATCGTCTTGATCGTGATCACGGTGAAGTAGCCGTACAGGATGGCCCGGAAGCCGCTGATCACCCGCTCGGCGACGGCCTGCTTGTCCTGCGGCCCGCTCTCCCCGATCGCGGCCTCGAAGACCTGCCAGATCGCCATCGCGCCCATGCCGATGGCGATCAGGACGAGCGAGAACTTGCCGCCCGGGCTCTGGGCGATGGCCTGGAGGGCGCCGGACTGGTCGGTCTCGCCCGACGAGTTGCCGAACGCGACCTGGAGCGCCAGCCACGCGAACAACAGGTGGATGACGCCGTACGCGATGAAGCCGCCGCGCGCGAGCATCTCCAGCGGTTTGCTGTTGGCCGCGCGCGAGGCCGAGCTTCGTGCTTGTGCAGTGGCTGACATGGGCCTTTAAGTCACCAGCGGCCACTCTCGCCAAACCTGTCTACGGGCGGCTCACCTGGAATGACACGTCGTCCTGGGTCACCGTGTTCAGCGCCACCTGCAACCCGGCCACGTCGACCGCCTGCTGTCCCTTGGTCAGCTGGACCTGCTCGCCGGCCACCTCGAGCGTCACCGTGTTCTGGTCGGCGCTGATGAATTTCGCCTCCACGCCGAGCACGCTGGCGGAGGCGTCGGTCTCCCGCTGGATGGTGACCGTGCACTGGTTGAGCCCGCAGTCGACGTTGTCGTTGCCGCAGGCGGCGAGCGGGGCGAGCGCGAGGATGGCGGTCGTGAGCAAGGCGGCGCGGCGCGAGGCCGTGGTCTTCAACACCCATCCCAATGTACGAGGTGAAAGCGACCCTATGCTCGGAAGATGGACGTCAGCGTGCGTGACAACCCCGCGGAACACCGCTTCGAGTTGATCGTGGACGGCGCCCAGGCCGGCCTGGCCGCCTATCGGGTGCGCGACGGCATCACCGTGATCACCCACAGTGAGGTCGACCCGGCCCACCAGGGTCAGGGCCTGGGCGGCCGGCTGGCCCGGCTCACCCTCGACCACCTTCGTTCGACCGGCGCGCGGGTCGTGCCGGCCTGCCCGTTCTTCGCCAAGTACGTGTCGACCCACCACGACTGGGACGACATCCTCGAGGACTGACCTTCTCAGTGGTAGCCGGGCCCGGTATTCGGGCCCCGGATGCCGGGCCCGGCTACCACTGATCGGTCAGGCGGCGACCGGCTGCTTGGCCGGCGCCGGGACGCTGGTGCCGGCGATGATCTCGGCCGCGGCCTGGCCGCAGGCGCGGGTGGCGCCGTAGGTCGCCAGGTGCACCGCCCCGGTCACCCGCTCGGGCAGGCCCATCTCGACCACGATCGCGCCCGGGCAGACCGCCAGCGTGCGCGCCACCGCGTCGGCCACCCAGGGGTGCCGGTGCAGGTCGCGGACCACCAGCACGAGCGGGCGGCCACCGAGGCCGGCCAGGACCCGGGACTCCGGCTCGGCCAGGCCGCCCAGGTCGTCCTCGCTGAGCCGCAGCGAGGTGGTTCCGGGCAGCAGGTCGTGCAGCGGGATGCCGAGCCCCCAGGGCGTCTCGGCGCCGATCGCGATGTTCCGCGGCGGCGCGAACTCGACCACGTGCGGCGGGGCGGCGAGCGGCAGCATGTCCCCGGCGCCGGTCACCCGGACCGCGCGGCGGGCCGCGGCCAGCCCGATCACCGAGGCGGCGACCTTGCCGATGGAAAGCGCGTCGGCCACCGCGCGGGCGCCGGTTCGGGTCTGGGTCTCGGCGGTCCAGGCGGCCAGCCGGTTGACCCGCCCGGCGGCGTCCCGCAGGCGCGCCTCGGGCAGCTCCCCGCTGCGGACGGCGGCCACGATCGCGTCCCGCAGGGCGATCGCGGTGGCCTCGTCGGCGTGGTCGCCACCCACGCAGATCGCGTCGGCGCCGGCCGCCAGGGCACGCACGGTGGCGCCGGCCAGCCCGTACGTCCGGGACACGCCCTGCATCTCGATGCCGTCGGTGACGATCAGGCCGTCGTACCCGAGCTCCTCGCGCAGCAGCCCGGTGAGGATGCGCGGGCTGAGGGTGGCCGGGACGTCCGGGTCGTAGGCGGGCACGAGCAGGTGGCCGGTCATCACCGACTGGACGCCGGCCGCCACCGCGGCCCGGAACGGGACCAGCTCGACCGACTCCAGCTCGGCCCGGCCGCGGTCGATCAACGGCACGGCGTGGTGCGAGTCGACCGCGGTGTCGCCGTGACCGGGGAAGTGCTTGGCGCAGGCGGCCACGCCGGAGGCCTGGAGGCCGGTCACGAAGGCGGCCGAGTGCCGGGCCACCAGGGCCGGGTCGGCGCCGAACGCGCGTACGCCGATGATCGGGTTCTTGGGGTTGCTGTTGACGTCGACGTCGGGGGCGTAGTCGAGCGTGATGCCGGCATGCGCCAGGTCGCGGCCCAGGTCACGGGCGACCGCCTCGGTCAGCGCCGGGTCGTCGATGGCGCCCAGCGCCAGGTTGCCGGGTCGGGAGCTGCCCAGCCGCGACTCGAAGCGGGTGACGTCACCCGCCTCCTCGTCGATGGCCACGATCACCTCGGGGCGCTCGGCCCGCAGCTCGGCGGTCAGCGCGGCCACCTGGGCCGGCGACTCCACGTTGCGGGCGAACAGCGCCACGCCGCCGAGCCCCTCGGCCAGCATGCGCCGCACCCAGTCGGGGGCCCGGGTCCCGTGGAAGCCCGGCTGGAGCACGGCCCCGGCGAGATGCGTCAGGTCGTCGCTCGGCTGCGGCATGTGTCCCCCGTACCGTCCGGATCGTGGTCGATAGCTATGGAAACACCCCGTGTCGATTTAGTCAACAAACCTTCCTATTAGAAGTGTAAGAAGGGGCACCCGTAGACTCACCCCGTGGACACACCGCTCGCGGCCGGCTCCGGGGTCGACTGGTCCCAGGTGCACGCGGTCAAACTGCTGGGTATCGCCTTGGCCGTGCTGATCCTGGTCTGGGCGATCCGGCGCATGTTCAAGTAGCGGCCGGCGCGGGTATCCGGCACGCTCGATGAAGCTTCCCGTCTACGGACCCCGTCTGCGCCGCGTCGCCCGCAAGTACTTCGGCTGGCCCTCGCTGCGCCCCGGTCAGTTCAAACCGATGCGTGCCGTGCTGCGCCGCAAGGACACCCTGGTGGTCCTGCCCACCGGCGCCGGCAAGTCGGCGATCTACCAGATCCCGGCGGTGCTGCTGCCCGGCCCGACGGTGGTCATCTCGCCGTTGCTGGCCCTGCAGCAGGACCAGATCCTCGCGCTGAACGCGCTCGGCTCCCCCGCCACCCGCGCCGTGCGGGTCAGCTCGGCCGAGTCGCCGGCCCAGCAGCGCGCGGCGATCGAGGAGATCCGGTCCGGCCGGGCCGAGTTCCTGTTCATCACGCCCGAGCAGCTCAGCGACCCCGACCGGATGGCCGAGGTGCGGGCGCTCAGGCCCGGCCTGGTCGCGGTGGACGAGGCGCACTGCATCTCGGCCTGGGGACACGACTTCCGGCCCGACTACCTCTCCATCGGACACCTGATCAAGGGCATCGGCCGGCCGCCGGTGCTGGCGCTCACGGCCACCGCGTCGCCGCCGGTGCGCGACGACATCATCGCGCGGCTCCAGCTACGCAAGCCCGAGGTGCACGTGTCCGGGCTGGACCGGCGCAACCTGTTCCTCGAGGTGGCGTACTGCCCCGACGAGTCGTATCGGACCCGCAAGCTGCACGCCCTGCTCGACTCGGCGCCGCCACCGGGGATCATCTACGTGGCCACCCGGCGCTCCGCCGAGGAACTCGCGGCTTCCTTGACCGCGTCCGGCTACAGCGCCACCTTCTACCACGGCGGCCTACCGGCTTCCGACCGCACGTCACGCCAGGCCGATTTTCACGCCGACAAAGTGGACATCATGGTCGCCACGTCGGCGTTCGGGATGGGCATCGACAAGCCGAACATCCGATGGGTCGCCCACGTGGCCCTGCCCGGGTCGCCGGACGCGTACTTCCAGGAGATCGGCCGGGCCGGGCGCGACGACCTGGATTCCCGGGCGCTGCTGCTGTGGCGGTCCGAGGACGAGGCCATCCAGCGGTTCTTCAGCGGCGGGGCGCCCGACCTGGTGGAGATCCGCGAGCTGGCGGCGGCGCTGCGTGACGGGGCACAGACGAAGACGGCGCTCAAGGAGAAGACCGGGCTGGGGCCGCGCAAGCTCGGGTCGATGCTCGGCCTGCTGGAACAGGTGGGCGCGGCGACGGCCGGCGACCGCAACAAGTGGACGGTCCCGGTGTTCGCGCCGCTCCCGGCCGCGGCGGCCGAGGCCGCGGTGGACGAGTACGAACGGCAGCAGGTCGTGCAGCGGTCCCGCACCGACATGATGCGCGCGTTCGCCGAGACCCAGGCCTGCCGTACGCAGGCCCTGCTCGCCTACTTCGGCGAGATCATGAAGTCACCCTGCGGGCACTGCGACAACTGCGCCGCGCCGGCCACCGCCCCGCCGGCCCCCTCGTCCGCCCAGCCGTTCAGGGTGCACGCCAAGGTGCGTCACGAGGAATGGGGTCCCGGCATGGTGATGGGCTACGAGGAGGAACGCATGACCGTCCTGTTCGACGAGGTCGGCTACAAGACCCTCTCGGTGCCTGTCGTCGTCGCCAACGACCTGCTCACCGTTATGTAGTCGTTTCGGCCACCGGCTGTGGACGGGCGCAAGAATGTCGGCCCGGGTCGATATGCTGAGTCCGCCGAGGTTGGCAACACGGGGAGGCAGCGGCATGGCAGACGGCGTGGAGATCGACACCGGACAGGTGGGCGATTTCGCCAAGGGAATGCGTTCCGAGGCGGCTACTGGGTTCAACCAGGTCGCCAATCGAGGCACAAGACTGCACTCGTACGGGGTGCCGTTCGGCTCGCGCATCACGATGAGCGACATCGTGCAGCAGGCGAAGGGGCGCTACGCGGTGGCCCTGAGCAACACCGAGGCCAACCTGCGGGCCTACCAGCAGGCGGCGGAGATCTTCGCCGACGTCGCCGACGACATCGCCCGCGAGTTCAAGGGCACCGACCGCAACAACGCCGAGGCCACGGCCCGGGTGAGCGCCCTGATGGACGGCGCGATCGCCAAGGCCAACGAGATCATCGCCGGCGCCCCGGGCGCGCGGAGGGCGGTCTGATGGGCAACTGGGGAAACTACAACCTGCCGGCGATCTGGAGCATGATCGAGCAGGAGAACCAGTGCACCGGCGCCGACCGGGTCCTCGACTGGCAGAACCTGGCCCAGGGCGTCCGTGAACAGCACCGGAGGCTGAAGAAGTCGGGTGAAGACCTCGCCGCGGCCTGGTCGCCGGACACCAACCAGTCCGCCGGCAACTTCTTCCGCTACCTCGACCACCTGGCCAGTTCGATGAGCGACACGCTGACCCGCGCCGAGAACACCCGGCTGGGCCTCCAGGGCGTGATCGAGGCGATCAGCACGGCGCAGATGACGATCCGCCCGCTGGTATCCGAGCGGGCCGACGCCGCCGACGACATCGTGCCGCGCATGGTCGACCACGCCGAGGACGAGTACGACGAGAAGGCCCAGCGGGCGATGGAGCAGGCCGAGCGCACGATCAGCGAACACCTCAACCAGATCGAGTCGCCGGCGATGTTCACGATGAGCGGTGGCGGCGTCGAGCGTGGCGACCCGCTGCAGGGCGATCCGCCTCCCGGCGGGGGCGGTCCGGGCTCGGGCGGCGGGTCCGGTTCCGGCTCCGGGTCCGGCTCCGGCCCGGTCCTGCACGCCACGCCCATCCCGGTGACGGTCCCCAACGATCCACCCGACATCCAGCCGCTGCCCGAGGGCGGGCCGGCTGACGGCGGTTCGGGCAATCCCGGAACGATCCCGGGTTCGACCATCCCGCCGGGGTCGGGCTCCGGGCCCGACCTGGCCGGCGTGATCACCCCGGGCTCGGCGCCGATCGGCGTCGGCAATCCCGGTCCGCTTCCCCCGGCGACTCCGCTCGGCGGTGGCGGCGGTGGCGGCGGGGTGCCGGGGCTGATGACCGGCGCGCTCGGTCTGGCTCCCGGCCTGGGCGGGGGCGCCGGCCTGCCGATGAGCGGCCTGGGTGTCGGTCGCTCCGGTGCGGCCATGGGCCGTCAGCCGGTGCCGATGCGGCAGGGCCTGCCGTCCGGGGCGGTGATCGGTGGCCAGCCCGGCGGCCGCGGTGGTCCCGGTCAGATGATGACCGGGCAGAGCGGGCGCGGGGCCGGCGGCGAGTCCGAGGAAGAGATCCTGCCCGGCGGCGAGGCCGACCAGCTCTGGGGCGTCGACAGCGGCGTCACGCCGGTCATCCGGCCCGACACCACCGAGGCCCGGCACGATCCCGGCCCCGGCGTCATCGGGCGCCGCCCGTGATCCGTCTCCGTCCGGGACGCTCTCTGGTCGCGGCCGCGATCGCCCTCGGTCTGATCGCGGCCCCGGCCGGGCCGGCCTCGGCCGACTCGATCCGGGACAAGCAGTGGTATCTGTCCGCCCTCGACGTCGCCGACGCCCAGCGGATCAGCACCGGCGCCGGCGTCACGGTCGCGCTGGTCGACACCGGCGTGAAGGCGGAGCATCGCGACCTGCGCGCGGCGATCCTGCCCGGCTTCGACGCCACCGGCGACGCGCGTGGCGACGGCCGGGACGACCCCGTCGGTCACGGCACCGAGATGGCGGGCATCATCGCCGGGCGCGGGCATGGCGGCGGCAGCGGCATCCTCGGTATCGCGCCCGGCGCCAAGATCTTTCCCGCCGGCGCGGCCATCGACGGGCCCTCGAACGGCGCGGACATCGCCCGCGCGATCGACCAGGCGACGAAGAGCGGCGCCATGGTGATGAACCTGTCGTTCGCGCGGCCCGCCGGCCAGAACATCCGCGAGGCGATCCAACGGGCCCGGGCGGCGGACATCGTCGTGGTCGCGGGCTCGGGCAACACCGACCGGCCGGCCGCCGACCGGTTCCCCGCTCTCTACCCCGAGGTGCTCAGCGTCGGCGCGGTCGATCGGGACGGCAAGCTCTCGAAGATCTCGGTCACCAACGAGGGGGTCGACATCGTCGCCCCCGGTCAGGACATCGCGACCACCGGCATCTTCAGCTCCGGCTACAGCATCGGCACCGGAACCAGCCCGGCGACGGCCATGGTGAGCGGCGCGGCGGCGTTGATCCGGGCGAAGTACCCCGACCTGTCGGCGGCCGACGTGATCCATCGGCTCACCACGACGGCCACCGACGCCGGGCCGAAGGGACGCGACGACAACTACGGCTTCGGGCGGCTCAACCTGGTGAAGGCGCTCACCGCCGAGGTCGGGCCGGCGCCGGCCGAGAGCGCCGCCGCTCCGGCCGCCTCGGCCGGGGCGCCCGCACCGGCCCCGGTTCCGGTTCCGGACGACGATCCGCCCCAGGCGCTGCCGCTGCGCAAGGTCCTGCCGATCGTGCTCGCCGTCGGGGCCGGGCTGCTCGTGCTGGCCATCGGCATCGTCGTCATCGTGCTGATGATCCGCCGGCAACGCACCTGACGAAGCCGGCTGTCACCACCGGCCGGCCAGCACCACCGGGCCGGCCAGCATCGCCGCGCCGGCCATCACCGCCGCGCTGGCCAGCACCGGTCGGAGACCTGAGAAAGGCCGCCGGAACACCGGCGGCCTTTCTCACACACCTATGACGACGCGTTACGCGCCGGGGCGGTCAACCTCGCCGCGCCAGGCGCCAGTCTCGGAGCCGCCGCGCTCCTCGATGAAGGTCTTGAACCTCTTCAGGTCGCCCTTCACCTGGCGGTCCAGGAAGCCCAGCTTGTCGCCGGCCGTCTCGACCACACCCTCGGGCTCGAAGTCCATCTGGACCGTCACCCGGGTCCGGACGTCGTCCAGCCGGTGGAACGTGACCACGCCGGCCTGCCGGGAACCCTCGGTCGAGGTCCAGGCCACCCGCTCGTCCGGCAGCTGCTCGGTGATCTTGGCATCGAACTCGCGCTTCACGCCGTCGACGTCGGTCTTCCAGTGAGTGGTGGTCGGATCCAGCTGGCGGATCTCCGTCACACCGCTCATGAACTGCGGGAACTCCTCGAACTGGGTCCACTGGTTGTAGGCCGCCCGCACCGGGACGTCAACATCGATGTACTCGGTAACCGTGCTCACTGTGAATCCCTCCTTCACATCGAGAGGTGCCCGGGAAAGATTGACCCAAACCGCCGCGGGTACGGTCCGGACTGTGACAGCGGACGCAATCGTCATCGGGGCGGGCCACAACGGCCTGGTCGCCGCCAACCTGCTCGCCGACGCCGGCTGGGAGGTCCTGGTCGTCGAGGCCACCGCCCAGCCCGGCGGCGCGGTCCGATCCGGCCACGTGACCGCGCCCGGCTACCTCAGCGACCTCTTCAGTTCCTTCTACCCCCTCGGGTACGCCTCGCCGGTGCTCCGCGGCCTCGACCTGCACGAGCACGGCCTGACCTGGACCCAGGCCCCCGACGCGCTCACCCATCTGCTCCCCGACGGCCGGGCCGCCACCATCAGCCGCGACGTGACCCGCACGATGGCGTCCATGGAGGCGTTCGCGCCCGGTGACGGCGAGCGCTGGCGGTCGGCGTACACGGAATGGTCGGAGATCTCGCACCACCTGGTCGGCACCCTGCTCGGGGGTTTCCCACCGGTGCGGCACGGCGCCGCGCTGGCCGGGAAGCTCGGCGTCGGCGGCGCGCTGCGGCTGGGACGCCGGCTGATGCTGCCGGCGCGCAGGCTGGGCGAGGAACTGTTCCGCGGCGAGGGCGCGCGGGTGACGCTGGCCGGCTGCACGCTGCACACCGACCTGTCGCCCGAGGACGCGGGCGGCGGCATGCTGGGCTGGCTGCTGGCCATGCTGGCCCAGGAGAGCGGCTGGCCGGTCCCTGTCGGCGGTGCCCAGCAGATCACCTCCGCCCTGGTCGACCGCCTTCTCGCCCGCGGCGGACGGATCGTCTACGACTCACCGGTGACCCGCGTGCTGATCGCGAAGGACAGGGCGATGGGGGTACGCACGGCCGACGGCGCCAACCATCGGGCCCGGCGGGCGGTGCTGGCCGACGTACCCGCGCCGGCCCTCTTCCTGGACCTGGTCGGCGCACCCCTGCTCCCCACGCGCATGGTCGACGACCTGGACAACTTCCGCTGGGACGGCGCCACGGTCAAGGTCGACTGGGCGGTCTCCGCCAAGGTCCCGTGGACCAACCCCGCCGCCACCACCTCCGGGGTCGTGCACCTGACCGCCGACCTGAACAGCCTGACCCGCTACGCCGCCCAGCTGGCCTCCGACGAGATGCCCACCCGCCCGTTCATGCTGCTGGGCCAGATGACCACGGCCGACCCGTCCCACTCACCGGCCGGCACCGAGTCGCTGTGGGCGTACACCCACCTGCCGTTCCGCCGTTCGTGGAACCCCGATGACATCGCCGAGCACGTGACCCGCATGGAGCAGGTCATCGAGTCCCAGGCCCCCGGCTTCCAGGCCACCGTCATCGGCCGCAACGTCTTCGCCCCCGGCGACCTCGAGCAGCAGAACCCCTCCCTGGTCGGCGGCGCCCTCGGCGGCGGCACCGCGGCCGCCTACCAGCAGCTGTTCTTCCGCCCGATCCCCGGCCTGGGCCGCCCCGACACCCCCATCGACCGCCTGTTCCTGGCCAGCGCATCGGCCCATCCGGGCGGCGGCGTCCACGGGGTGCCGGGCGCGAACGCCGCCCGGGCCGCCCTGGCCCGAGAAAACGCGCTGGCGGGCGGCGCCTATCGAGCGGCGATCAATGCGGCCCACCGAGCCATCTATCGCTGACGATGGTGGACCACCTTTAACCGGCGAAAAACGACAATCGCTCCCGGCGCACTCGTCGTGTCACGCTCGGGTAGTGATGGCAGACGAGCAGAAAGATCCGCACGCGGTCGCTCCCACAATTGTGGAAAAGATTGCCGCATCCTGCAGCTCGGGCAGTTGCCCGACCATCTATCGAACCGACCGGGGAACGTTGATCGTGCAGGGGCACATGATCGAACCCGGCTCGGTCGGCATTTCCGTGTCCGATGGTGAAAAGTTGGTCGAGATCCCTTTGCCTCTTCTCCTGTCGGTCATCGACAACGTCGCCTGAGCGAGGCGCGCGCGTTGTTGCGGATCGTCTACAAGGCGGGAATCCTGAACGATCGCGCGGTGGGCTAATCCCCGCCCTGCCGATCTAGCGCTGACCTCGGCGGGCCTGAACGGCGAGCCGCAGCGCTCGCCACAGCCGGAACTTCCGGGAGCTGTCCGCGGTCGCGATGAGATGAGCCAGAGCAGGTCGCTGCTCCGGCGGCACGAACGTGATGACGACGACGATCGGCAGCACAGCCGAGGCGATCTCCACCGTGAGGAACAACGCGATCAGGACCACGACCGCGCACAACACCGCGAAATTGTTCATCTCCGGGCCTCCAGTCAGAGTGACATGATCAGAGCGACGGCAAGAAAGAACAGCCCGGCGCAGGCCCCGATGGCGACGATCGCGGCGGCGGCCGCCGCCTGCACCAGCTCACCGAGCGCGGCAACCGCTCGCGGGACCAGCCGGACGGACATCAGGAGACAGAAACCGGCGAGGCCGAGAAGGACGACGATGCCGGCACCCGGCGCGATCGCTTCGATGGGCCCGAGGTTCAAAAGCATGAATGAGCCTGATTGAGACAGGACTGATCTTGCATAGGACGAGCAGGTTTGCATACGGTGCGCCCGTGACCAATGCTGGCCTGGCACATGAGACGTCTGACGACCTCGGTCCAAGGGTCGTGCAAACACCTGCATCAGCGGGACCCGCCCTACCGTGTATCGATCGGGTCGCGGCACCATGATCATCCAGGTTTACCAGGTCACGAGCGCTGCTGCGGGGATCACCGTTCCCGCCGGTGAACTGCTTGTGGAGGTCCCGATCCAACTCATCCGGTCCGCCGCCGCCGACGGCATCGGCTGAACGCAACGAGAGGGGCGAGTCCTTGAGGCCCACGGGATCGGGCTCGTCCAGTCCGGCTGACGAGAGACTCGTCGGACCAAGACTCCAGAGCCACCGCCGCCGGGCCGGCTTGAGCGGACACCAGCTGGCCGACCTGGTGGGAATGACACAGTCCAAGATCTCCCGGATCGAGACCGGAGCCGTTCTGCCGGATCCGGCCGCTGTCCGCCGCATCGCCGACGCGCTGAATCTGCCCTCCGAGGTGGTTGAGCAACTCGTGGACGACGCCGACGGGGAACACAACCGGATGCAGGACCTGCGCACGGATGCGAGCGCTGTCGTCACGCAGAGACAGATCGCCGAACTCGAGCAGAAGAGCAAGTTCGTCCGGTTGTTCAATCCGACCACGATTCCCGGCCTGCTTCAGACCGGTCACTACGCCACAGCAGTGATCATCTCCACGCAGACACTCGGCGCCGCGCCGGGGAAGGTGCCCCCGGAGTCTGAGCTGATGGACGCGGCCGCCGCCCGCATTCGTCGTCGTGAGGTGCTCCAGGAGCGCGCTACCCGGGTGGCTATCGTCATGTCCGAGGCGGCTCTGGCCAATCGCGTGGCCGACGACCACGCGATGCTTCAGCAGATCGAATTCATCCAGGAACTCGCCGCCACCGACCGATTCCGGATCAGGATCCTGCCGTTCACCCAGCGGCTGCCCGGCCCGCTCTCCACCGGCTTCGAGGTGGCTGACGAGCGCTGGGTGGTCATCGACCTGTTCAACACTGCCGTGACATCTCCGGGAGCAGAGGATGTCCGGCGGTACATCAGGGTGTTCGACGAGCTGTGGGAAGCGGCCACCCCCGAGGTGGAACCACTCCTGGCGGAGTACGCGCGGCGGTACAAGTCCTCGACCGGCTGACTGGGGGATACGCTGCGGAAAGGTGGGGTGCAACGGGGCTCATGTTTACGGAATTTGGGTTCGGGCATCTGCACCGCGTAATCGCTGGAGGAGGGGCCCTGTTGCGCATCGCGATGATCTCGGAGCACGCCAGTCCGCTTGCGGATGGTGGGGACGCCACCGGTGGCGCCCAGCGCCGGCACGTCGCCGACCTGTCGGCCGCGCTGGCGGGGCTCGGGCACGAGGTACGGGTGTACACGCGGCGGGACCGCGGCGGGCTCGACGAAATCGTGACGATGGCTTCCGGCGTACGCGTCGTGCATGTTCCGGCCGGACCGGCCGAGACCGTGCCGCCCGACCTGCTCCTCCCGCACATGGGCGACTTCGCGAAGTGGCTGCAGCAGGCGTGGGCCGGCGACTGGCGCCCCGAGGTCGTACACGCGCACTTCTGGACCAGCGGCCTCGCCGCCGTCACCGCCGCCCGGCAGGTCGGCATCCCGGTCGTGCAGTCCTTCCACGAGCTGGCCGACCTGCCCACCACCGCCGGGAAGACGCCGTCGCGGTCGGGCTACGAGCGGGCGCTGGGCCGGGCCGTCGACCGGGTGGTCGCGCAGAGCCAGGACGAGGTGCAGGGCCTGATGCGCATCGGCGTGCCGCGGGCCCGGCTGACCGTGGTGCCGGCCGGGGTCGACAGTGAGCGGTTCTCCCCGGACGGGCCGGTCGCCGATCGTGACCCGGAACGGCCACGGATCCTGTCGGTGGGCCGGCTGGTCGAGCGCAAGGGCTTCGGCGACGTGATCCAGGCGCTGCGGTACGTGCCGGGCGCCGAGATGATCGTGATCGGTGGTCCGCCGCCCGAGCAGCTCGCCTCCGACCCGGCCGCGCGGTCGCTGCGCGCGATGGCCGAGAAGTACCAGGTCGCCGACCGGGTGCGGCTGATCGGTGGGGTGCCGGCCCGGGACCTGCCGGCCTGGTACCGCTCGGCCGACCTCCTGGTCGCCGCGCCGTGGCAGGACCAGTTCGAGATGTCGCCGCTCGAGGCGATGGCGTGTGGCGTACCCGTGGTCGGCACCGCCGTCGGTGGTCTCACCGAGACTGTCGTGGACGGCCTGACCGGCGATCTGGTCCCGCCCCGGGACCCCCGCGCGCTGGGCGGTGCGTTGCGCCGGTTGGTCAACGACAAGGTACGCCGGTTCGCGTACGCCACGGCCGCGCTCGACCGGGCCCGGCAGGCGTACTCGTGGAAGCGGGTCGCCGCCCAGGTCGGCTCGGTCTACTCGGCGGTCACCGGTCGTGGCAAGCCCGCCGAAGAGGAAGCGGTCGCCCAGGTCTGACCGGGTCCACCAACCGGTTGATACCGGCGGCCCGAACGCGTGCCAGGCTCGTAGTCATGGATACGCGCCACGGGTTCGGGCGGCGGGCGATCCGCTGGCTTCCGTACGGAACGCTGGCCGGCTCCACCGTGCTGATGCTGCTCACCGACTTCTCGCAGGTGCTGCCGATCCCGGTCGGGCTGGCCGTGGTCGGCGCCGTGGCGCTGTGGCTGTTCTGGTTCATCACCCTGCATCCGCAGTGGATCGACCGGCCGGCGGTGATGCGGGTCTTCCTGATCGGGCTCTACTGCTTCTTCCCGGTGCTGATCCTGGCCAGCCCGCTGTTCGCGCTGTTCATCTGGAGCGGCTACATGTTCGTGGTGACGGCGCTGCAGGGGCGGCGGGCCCTGGCCGGGGCCGCGCTGGTCGCCGTGTTCAGCGCCATCGGCCAGATCGGTGGCTTCGTCGTCATCGCCGAGCCGGGGGTGCTGCCGGGCTTCCTGGTGCTGCTGGCCTTCAACGTCGTCATCGGCGTGGCGATGACCCGGATGGCGATGTCCAACGACGCCGAGTCGGAACGCCGCCGCCAGATGGTGATCGAGCTGGGCGAGGCCAACACCAAACTGGCCGCCGCGATGCGCGAGAACGCCGGCCTGCACGCCCAGCTGCTCGCCCAGGCCCGGGAGGCGGGCGTGCTGGACGAGCGCCAGCGGCTGGCCGGGGAGATCCACGACGTGCTGGCGCAGGGGCTGACCGGCATCGTGACGCAGCTGGAGGCGGCCGACGCGGCCACCGACCGGCCGGCCGACCACGACCGGCACCTGGCCCAGGCCAGGCGCCTGGCCCGGGACGGCCTGACCGAGGTCCGCCGGTCGGTGCAGGCGCTGCGCCCGCAGCAGCTGGCCGCGGCGGCGCTGCCGGACGCCCTCACCGGGGTGGTCGACGACTGGGCCGCGCTGAACGACGTGCCGGCCGAGCTGATCACCACCGGCACGGTGCGGCCGCTCACGCCCGAGGTCGAGACGACGTTGCTGCGGGCGGCGCAGGAGGCGCTGGCCAACGTGGCCCGGCACGCCGGCGCCTCCCGGGTCGCCCTCACCCTGTCCTACATGGAGGATGTGGTGTCGCTGGACGTGCGGGACGACGGCGCCGGCTTCGACCCGGCGGCGCCCCGGGAGGCGTCCGAGGCCGGCGGGCACGGGCTGACCGCGATGCGTGAGCGCCTGCGCCGGATCGCCGGCACGCTCGAGGTCGAGTCCGAGCCGGGCGCCGGCACCGCGATCTCGGCCTGCGTGCGGGCCGCCGCGTGATCCGGCTGCTGATCGTCGACGACCACCCGGTGGTCCGCGACGGCCTGCGCGGCATGTTCGCCGGCGACGACCGGTTCGAGGTGGTCGGCGAGGCCGGCGACGGGCGGGAGGCGCTCGCCGTGGCCGGGTCGGTGCGGCCGGACGTCGTCCTGATGGACCTGCGCATGCCCGGCATGGACGGAGTCACCACCATCGGGGCCCTGAAGAAGGCGGGCTCGGCCGCCCGCGTCCTGGTGCTGACCACGTACGACACCGACCGCGACGTGCTGCCCGCGATCGAGGCCGGCGCGACCGGCTACCTCCTCAAGGACACCCCGCGCGAGGATCTCTTCCGGGCGGTGTCGGCGGCGCACCGCGGCGAGTCGGTGCTCTCCCCCGCGGTGGCCGGCCGGCTGATCGGCCGGCTGCGATCACCCGCCGCCGAGCCGCTGAGCCAGCGCGAGCTGGAGGTCCTGACGCTGATCGCCCAGGGCGGCACCAACCGGGAGGCCGCCCAGCGCCTCTTCATCTCCGAGGCCACGGTCAAGACCCACCTGCTCCACGTGTACGCCAAACTGGGCGTCCGCGACCGCGCCGCGGCCGTGGCGGCCGCCTTCGAGCGAGGCCTCCTCGGACGCGGTTAGCCCTTCCTGGGCTCGCCGCGGTAGGTGCCGAAGCTCCACAGGTTGCCCTCGGGGTCTTTCATCGCGAACTCCCGGGAGCCGTAGTCGGTGGTCGCCGGCTCGCGGGTGATCGGGGCGCCGCCGGCCTTGACCCGCTCGTGCAAGGCGTCGATGTCGTCGGCGACCACGTAGCAGCCGAAGGTGCCCGGGCGCAGGGCCCAGGTGTCGTCGTCGCCGCGGCCGGTGGCCGAGCCGAGCATGATGCCGCCGCCCAGCGGCCAGGAGAGCTGGCAGTGCTGCACGGTGTCGCCGTCGCCGTACACGGCGGTCTCCTCGAAGCCGACCACGTCGACGAGGAAGCGGATCAGGGCGCGGGCGTCGGTCGCCCGGAGCGTGGGCCACACGGCCGGTGGCGGGGTCAGATCAGTCATGCCTTTCATCCTCGGCGGTGAGGCCGGCGCCGGCTTGGACAAATGCGATCTCGTCGGCGAGCCACCGCGTGGGCGCGACCCCGGCGAACGCGTGGAAGTCGCGGGCCAGGTGGGCCTGGTCGAAGTAGCCGGTGGCGGCGGCCAGGTCGGCCAGCTTGACGCCGGGGCGCAGGCGGCGCCGGGCCCGGTCGAAGCGGGTCACCCGGGCCGCCTCCTTGAGGCCGAGCCCGGTCTCGGCCCGGAACCGGGTGGTCAGGTGGCGGGTGCTCCAGCCGACCTCGGCGGCCAGGTCGCGAACGGTGACGGTGCCGCCGGTGGCAAGCAGGCGCTCGTACGCGTACCCCACATCGGGGTTGATCTTGGAATTGTCGCCGCGCAGGCGCAGGAGGGTCGTGTCGAGCGCGGCGAAGCGGTCGGGCCAGCGGTCGTGGGCCTGGACGGCGGAGCGCAGGGCCGACGCGGCCCGGTCGCCGATCACCGCGGGCAGGTCGACGTCGAGGCCGCCGAGCTCACCGGCGGGCAGGCCGAACAGCGCCCGGCAGCCGAGCGGGTGGACGGCGATCTGCACGCCGGACTGGGCGCCGTCGTGCGCGATCAGGGCCGGTGCGAGGTGCAGACCGCCGAGCAGCGTGTCGTAGGTGCCCGGCGGCTGGCGGCCGTCGGGGTGCGCGCTTACGGTGAGCGGCTCGTCCAGGGTGAGGATGAGCGTGAGGTAGGGCGACGGCAGCCCGCGGTGCAGGCCCGGCGGGAGGCCACGCTGGCGGTAGCCCGAGTACCAGCCGACGAACGGCCGCAGGCCCGGCGCGGGCCGGGCCTGCACGTACTCGTCAACCGTCATACCGCAGTTTGTATCAGCTCAGCGTCTGGGCGAGGTTGTCCCGGAAGTTGCGCTCCCGGTCGGTGACCGCCTCGCCGCCGATGCCGAGCACCCCGCCGGTGCTGGCCGCGCCGACCACCGAGTCGGCGATCTCGACCAGCCAGTGCTTGTAGGTCTCGGCGTCCGCCGGGGTCGCCTTGGCGGCCAGGACGGCGTTCACCTCCTTGGCCCGGACGAGCACGTCCCGGGCGTACTCGATCGGGTCGGCCGGCTCGATCACCGGCGGGTCCTCACCCAGCTCGGGGTCGCCGGCCGCGCCCAGCGCCTCGGACGCCACCTCGACCACCAGCCCGCTGGCCGAGGCGCGGGCCTCGGAGATCTTGTCGAGCCCGGCCTCGTTCTCGGCCCGGGTCTTGCGGGCGCCGTCCTGGCTGGCGGCGCTGGCCGCGGTGAGCACAGCCTGCGGCAGGCCGACAAGGAGGCCCCATTCGGCGTCGGTGAAGCCCCATTTGGCGTACAACGGTTCGTCGGTCATGCGGTCTTCTTACCCGACGTCCCCGCTGTTGATTCGCCGGGTCCTGCCGTCGTCGATCCCGCTCTCCGCTAGGGCTCGCGCTCGCGCACGGTGATGGAGCCGGCGCCGGAGGCCAGGCGGATCGTGTAGCGGTCGGTGCTGCGGTGCCAGCCCGGGGCGGTCAGCATGGTGGCGGCCGGGGTGCCGTTGTTGACGGTCCAGGGTGTGGTCACCGCGCCGGCGCCTTCCAGCAGGTTCAGGCGGACGGGCGTGGCCGGCGGCGTGGTCATCTCGACCGTGCCGGCGCCCCGGCGCAGCACCACCGGGACGGTGCCCCAGGGGTGTGGCAGGTTGAGCTCGACCAGGCCGGACGCGCCCAGCTCGACCCGGGTGACCCGCCCCGCCGACAGGTCCAGCTGCTGCTCGCCGGCGCCCGCGGGCAGCCGGACATCCCAGCGGACCCGGCGGTTCAGGACGATCCGCACGATGTCCGGCCCCGTGCCGCCGGTCGGCCGCAGATCCAGCCGCAGCACCCCCCGCCGCACCGTCACGTGCGGCGCCAGTCCCCCGTCGGCCGGCGTGGTGACCCGGTAGAGCAGCCCCGGCATCTCGGCCAGTCGCACCTCGACCCGGGACGCCGCGTCGCCGACCAGTAACGCCGCGCCCGTACGCCCGCGGAGCGCACCCACCACGACACGATCCGTAGCCGGCGGCACCGGCGCCGGCGGCCGGGGCGCCATCGGCGTGCACGCGCCCACTGTCAAGGCGGTGACCAGCGCGAACGCCGATGTCACACGAATGGTTGAGTTACCTTGACTCAGCGCTGGGGGCACCAACGGTCAACGCAGAATCGGCCGAACGGGTGACGGCGAAGCGCCCGGATCGAGCCAGACTGTCCGAATGCGTTCCGAAGGCTTCCTGTCCGCTCGTCAGCGTCGCTTCGCCTGGCTGGGCTTCCTGATCGTCGCATTCCAGGCCCCCCTGGCGGCCCGCCTGGTCGACGACGCCTCCTGGCTCTTCGCCGTGGTCGTGGCCCTGGTCGTGGCCACCGTGATCCTGGCCGACGACGCCACCCGCCGCCGGAGCAGCGCCGAGGCCGCCGAATAGCTTCAACCGAGCTGCACCGGTCGGGAGAACCGTCGGCAACCCCGGGCTCCCTAACGTTCTCTCACATGAATGGCCTGTTCAGCGGCGCTGCCGCCCGCGCTGCCCTGCGCTCCGCCCACGTGTCCCTCGACGAGCTGTCGGCCTCGGTCGGCGTCTCCGGCCTGGCCGCCGTGGCCGCCTCGCCGTCCCTGCTGGCCGCGATCGACCAGCACGCCGCCGGCGTCCGCGACAGCCTGTCCGCGGACGTCAAGGCGCTCACGCCGGTGATCCTGGCCGCCTACGCCGAGGGGGTGCGCGACGCCGCTTTCAAGCACGGCTGGACGCCTCCCACCGGCGCCATCGACTGGACCGCCAACGACTGGGTCCTCCGCCGCCTGCTGGCCGTCGTCACGCTGGCCACAACGCTCTGACGCTCTTCCGCTGACCGGCCATCGCACGTTCCCAGGGCCGGCGCCGATCCTCTTCGGCGCCGGCCCACTCCCATGCCCGACACTTCAAGATCAAGAGCTTGATGTCGTGCCTGGGTGGGTGGTTCAGACCGCAGCTCCCGCCGAGGCCGGGCGCGCGACTCCAAGGCCGTGACCGGCCAGAACAGAGCCGCCCACCCTTCATTCCAGGTAGGTGGTCACCCTCCGGGCGCTCCGCGCCCAACCCCCACCCGCCGCGCCTTGCTCTGAGCGCGTATAGGCACCACGCGTAAGTGACCACCCTCCGAGCACGCCGCGCCAGCCCCTCCGCCACGCCTTGCTCTGAGCGCGTATAGGCACCACTCGGATGATCACGTCTGCCGAGTGGTGCCTATACGCGCTCAGAGCAGAAGGGGCCGGCGGCTCTTGGCGTGCCCTGGCCACGGTTGCCCGCGGCGGGTGTTGGGTCAGCGGCGCTTGCCGGGGCCCGGGGTGGGGCCGGCCTCGGTGGGGTCGTCGTCCGGGGGCGGCAGGACCTGGGTCTCGCCGGCGTTGCGGCCGGGCTGCGGGAGGATCTGGGTCTTCTCGCTCTCGTCGTCGCGGACCACCTCGGCGGTCGGGTCGTCGTCGCGGTCGAAGCCGGGGACCAGGTGCGGACGGTCGTCGACCGGCGGCAGGGACGAGATGACCTGGGTCTGCTCGGCGGCCTCGGCCGCACGCCGGGCCTCTTCGGCCTGACGCGCCTCGGAAGCCTGACGCGCCTCGGAAGCCTGGCGGGCCTCGGCGGCCTTGCGGGTCTCTTCGGCCACGCGGGCCTCTTCCGCGAGGCGGGCCTCGGAAGCCTTGCGGTTCTCCTCGGCCTTGCGGGCCTCGTCCGCCTTGCGCTTCTCCTCGGCCAGGCGAGCCTCCTCGGCCTTGCGGGCCTCGTCCGCCTTGCGCTTCTCCTCGGCCAGACGTGCTTCCTCGGCCTTGCGGGCCTCTTCGGCCTTGCGTGCTTCCTCGGCCTTCCGGGCCTCTTCGGCGCGGCGGGCTTCCTCGGCGAGGCGGGCCTCTTCGGCCTTGCGCGCCTCTTCGGCGAGGCGTGCCTCCTCGGCGAGGCGGGCGGCCTCGGCCTTCTCCTCCTGGAAGGCGCGGGCGCGCTCGCGGATGACGGCCGACTCGGTGCTCATCCGGCCCAGCCAGAACTCCCAGCGCGACTGCATCGGGCGGATCAGGCCGCCGCCGACGCCGACGATGGTGACGCCGGCGATGGTGGCCAGGACGGCGATCAGGACGGGGCCGGTGACCGCGGTGGCGATCTGCACCTGCTCCAAGGCGGCGATCACGCCCAGGGCGATGATCAGCACGGAGGCGATGCGGGCCAGCAGGCGGCCGTAGGGCAGAGTGCCGAGGGCGCTGGCGATCAGGTCGCCGGCGGCGTTCGCGATGGCCGCGGCGACCACGATGATCACGATGGCCACGAAGGCCCGCGGCAGCCAGGCGATCAGGGCGGAGAGCAGGTCGCTGACCGGGTTGGGGCCGAAGACGCCGAAGGCCAGCTGCAGGGCGAAGAGCAGGATGCCGTAGTAGACGATCTTGGCGCACACGTCGCTGGCGGTGATCTTGCTGCCGCGCAGGGCCCGGCCGATCGGGCCGCGGTCGACGGCGCGGTCGAAGCCGATCCGGTGCAGGCCCTTGCCGACGGCCGCGCGCAGCAGCCGGGCCACCACGTAGCCGATGACCAGGATGACGATGAACGCCAGCAGGGCCGGGAGGAACAACAGGACCGAGCGCCACATGTCGCTCAGTCCGCGGCCGAGGCCGTCGCCAGTCATGCGTTTCTCCTAGGGAGAGCCGAGAAGAGTCACAACGACCTTAGGGGTACCGCGCTCCACCCGCAGGATGAAACGGCTGGGGCAGGGCGTACACAAGTGACGAGACCGTCGTACGGTCAGGAATCGGACTATCGGGCAGGAGGGCATCGTCCAAACGGACGAGGCGGGATACTCTTTCCCCATGGCCGGAACCACGTGCGCCGCTTTGCTCCAGGCGCACGATTGGGTTCGTACCCCATTGGGCCCGATCGACTCGTGGGACCCGGTGGTGCGCGCGGCCGTCGAGGTGATGCTGGCCTCCCCGGTGCCCATGGTCTTCACCTGGGGCGACACCCATCTGCTGCTCTACAACGACGCCTATGCGGGGCTGCTCGGCGACAAGCACCCCGGCGCGCTGGGCCGGCCGGCCGGCGAGGTGTTCGGCACGCTGTGGCAGGCGCCGAGCGTCGGCGGCGTGATCAACGACGTCTACCGCAGCGGGCAGCCGTTCCTCGAAACCGAGACCCAGGTGCACCTGCCGCGGGGTGAGCAGGCTTGGTTCACCCGGGGACACTCCGTGGTCCGCGGGCAGGACGGGCTGGTGGCCGGCGTGCTGACCGTCGCCGCCGAGACCACCCAGGTGACCCGGCGGCTGCAGAGCCTCGGTGACCTGACCGCGCGGCTGGCCGGCGCGATGACCATCGACGACGTGGCCCGGGTCGTCCTCTCGTACGCGATGAGCGCCTTTGATGTTGATCATTGCGTGTTCGCGGTCGACGACGGCGCGACCGCCTACCGCTACGTGCGGCGGGTGCGGGGCGAGATGCTGGACGAGGCGGACGAGCGGCTGCCGCCGGTCTGGAAGCGGGTCACCGAGCCGCGGGCGCCGCTGGTGGCGGTGGCCGAGGCGGGGCGGGCGACGTTCGTGGCCGACGGGACGCCGCTGGCCGAGGTGGCCACCGACCGGCATGAGCGCCGGATCCGGGCGCTGGCCGTGCTGCCGTTACGCACCCCGTCGTTGCGTGGTGCTCTGACCATGGGTTTCATCGACCCCCACGCGTGGCTGCCGGCCGAGCGGGCGCTGCTGACGGCGATCGCCGAGCTGGTGGCGCAGGCCGCCGAGCGGGCCCGCCGGTTCGAGGCCCAACATGGCACGGCCCAGCTGCTCCAGCGCAGCATGCTGCCGGAACACCTGCCCGAGCTGGACACGTTTCGCATCGCCGCCCGCTACGACGTGGGCGTCGACGGCAACGCGGCCGGTGGCGACTTCTACGACGCGTTCGAGCTGGCCGACGGCCGGCTGGCGATGGTGCTGGGCGACGTGGCCGGGCACGACGTGCGGGCGGCCGCGGTGATGGGTCAGGTGCGGGCGGCGCTGCGGGCCCTGGCGCTGACCGACCCGGCGCCGCCGAGCGTGCTGGCCGGGCTCGACCGGCTGGTCGGCTCGCTGGGCGCCGAGTCGCGCAACGAAGAGATCTTCGTGACCGTGGTGTACGGCCTGCTGGACACCGAGGACGGCACGATCACCCTGGCCAGCGCCGGGCACCCGCCGCCGGTGCTGCGCCGCGCCGGCGTCTCCGGCGGCCCGGCCACGGCCGAACTGGTCAAGGTTCCGCCGGGCGCGCCGCTGGGGCTGGGCGGGCGCTGGCAGACCGGGGTGGTGACGCTCGAGCCGGGCGACACCATCCTGATGTTCAGCGACGGCGTGGTCGAGCGCCGGGGCCGCCCGCTCACCGACGGCCTGGACGACCTGGTCGAAGCGGCGGCGAAAGCGGTCGGCGGCGACCCTCGCAACATGTGCGCGCTGGCCACCTCGGCGGTGACCGGCTCGACCGACGACGACGTGGCGGTGCTGGCCGTCGAGCGGGCGCTGGCGCTGAGCCGGTCGGCGACGATGCAGGTGGCGGCCGAGCCGACCGGGCCGAGCCGGGTGCGGGCCTGGATGGCCGGCAAGCTCCGCGAGTGGCAGGTGCCCGAGCCGGTGGTCGGCGCCGCGGTGCTGTGCACCAGCGAGCTGACCACCAACGCCCTGCTCCACGCGGGCACCCCCGCGTCGGTCCGCGTCGATCTGACCGCCGAACGCCTGCTGGTGTCCGTGGCCGACACCGGCACCCGGGGCAGCGTCACCCGCGCGCACACCGACGCGCTCAGCAGCCGGGGCCGCGGCCTGGGCCTGATCGAGGAGCTCAGCGACAGCTGGGGCACCGATCCGACGGTTCGAGGTTCGACCGTGTGGTTCGAGATGCTGATCCCGGGATAACCACCGGGGGTGCAACTCAGTGATCTCCTCTTCGCCCTGATCGGGGTGGGTGCCCTGCTGGCCGGCATTCTGCCGCGGGTGCTCGAACGGCGCCCGCTGTCCATGCCGATCGTCTTCCTCCTGCTCGGCATGGCGGTCTTCGCGCTGCCGCTGGGCCTGCCCGAACCCGATCCGCTGGCCCACCCGAAGCTGGCCGAGCACCTGACCGAGATCGGCGTGATCGTGGCGCTGATGGGCGCCGGCCTGAAGATCGACCGGCCGCTCAGCCTCCGTGGCTGGCAGTCGACCTGGCGGCTGCTGGCGATCGCGATGCCGCTGACCATCGCCGCGGTGACGCTGCTGGGCTGGTGGTGGGCGGGTCTGGTGCCGGCCGCGGCGCTGCTGCTGGGCGCCGCGCTCGCGCCCACCGACCCGGTGCTGGCCTCGGACGTGCAGGTCGGCGAGCCCACCGACGAGGAGGACTCCGAGGACGAGGTGCGGTTCTCGCTCACCTCGGAGGCGGGGCTGAACGACGGGCTCGCCTTCCCGTTCGTGTACGCGGCGATCGCACTGGCCGGCGCCGGTGGTTTGGCCTGGACGGCCGAGTGGGCGGTGCGGGACGTCTTCTTCAAGATCCTGGTCGGGATCGCCGGCGGGCTGGTCGTCGGCCGGCTGCTGGGCCGGCTGTTCTTCCGGCCCAAGCGCGAGTCGTTGCGGCTGGCCAAGCACTCCGAGGGGTTCCTGGCGCTGGCCGCGACGTTCCTGGCCTACGGGGTGGTCGAGGTGGCCGGCGGCTACGGCTTCCTGGCCGTCTTCGTGGCGGCGCGGGGCATCCGGTCGCTGGAGCGGTCGCACGAGTTCCACCAGATTCTGCACGACTTCGCCGAGCAGACCGAGCGGCTGCTGACCGTCCTCCTGCTGCTCCTCTTCGGCGGCTCCGTGGTGACCGGTCTGCTCGCCCCGCTGACCTGGCCGGCCGCGCTGGTCGGTCTGGCCCTGGTCTTCGTGGTCCGCCCGCTGATCGGATATGCCTCGCTGATCGGCACCGAAGGGCGACACGCCGAGCGCGGGGTGATCGCCGTCTTCGGCATCCGCGGGATCGGGTCGTTCTACTACCTGGCGTACGCGATGACGCACGCAACGTTCCCACAGTCCGATCTGCTCTGGGCGACCGTCGCGTTCGTCGTGCTCGTGTCCGTGGTTCTGCACGGCATCGCCGTCACGCCGGTGATGCGATTGCTGGATCAGTGGAAGTTAAGAACACGCACGGTAACTGAAACTCGATAATTTCCGACATTGAACCCTCAGATGGTGGCGGAGCGTATTGATTGGCGTATGGTGGTCGACACACGGCGACGTCCACGATGGAGCGAGTCAATGCGGATCAGAGGTTTCGCGCCGGCGGCACCCTGCTGGGTCGAACTGGCCAGTGCAGAGCCGGGCCGGGCTCAGGAGTTCTACGCGAGCCTGTTCGGCTGGGATCCCGCCGGCGATCGCTTCAAACTGGGCGGCCAGGCGGTCGCCGGGCTCACCCGGACCCGGCCGGGCCGTCCCGCCGGCTGGCTGACCTACTTCGCGGCCGAAGATCTGGGCCGGGCCGTGCAGCGGTTCGCCGCCGCCGGTGGCCGCTGCCTGAGCGGGCCGACCGAGGGCCGGGGTGGCCGCGGCGCGGTGGTCGCCGACCCGTCCGGCGCGACGCTCGGGCTGTGGGAGGCGACCGACTTCGCCGGCGCCCAGATGGCCGGCGAGCCCGGCACGATGGCCTGGCCCGAGCTGCTCACCGCCGACCCGGCCCAGGCCGAGCGGTTCTACGGCTCGGCGTTCGGCTGGCTGCTGCGCGACGGTATCGAATGGCTGACCCCCGGGCACGACGCGGTGGCCGGCCTCGCCCCCGGCGGCCGGGTGGCCCGCTGGCGGGCGGCCTTCCAGGTGGCCGACTGCGCGGCGACCATGGCCACGGCGGCCGACCTGGGCGCCGAGGTGGTCATCGCCCCGACCGACATGGGGCTCGGGCTGATCGCCGAGCTGCGCGACCCGTGGGGTACGCCGTTCGCGGTGACCGCCCCGACCTCGCGCCCGGTCGACCTGATGCTGACCTTCAGCGCGATGGCCGGCATGGAGCTGACCTTCCCGGGGTAGGTAGCACGGGTGTACGAGAACTACACCCATGAAAGAAGGCGTGGTCATGGCTGCTCCCTCCGGAGACAACACGATCAAGGACCCGGACGACTGGACCACGGGTGACGAGCCCGCCACCGGGGCGCAGGAGTCATATCTCCACACGCTGGCGAGCGAGGCCCACGAAGAGGTGCCCGCCACGCTGACCAAGGCGGAGGCGTCCCAGAAGATCGACGAGCTCCAGGAAAAGACCGGTCGCGGCCGCTGAGCCGCTCCTGACCGAAGGGCCACCCCTACTGCAGCGGGGGTGGCCCTTTCTTTGTCTTTGTGGGTTTGTCCTTTGCGGGTGACCGCGCACGCAGGTGGAGCGAAGCGACCCTCGGCGGGAGCGACGGTCTGAACCACCCACCCAGCTACGACATCGGTTTCTGGCCGTCAACTCGGGTTGACGCAGACCTCCCGTCAACGTAGGTTGACACCTATGACCGAAGCGACCGACCTGGCTGCTGCCGCCTCCAGTGCTGACCCCCGGGTCGGGCTGCGTGCCGTCGTCGCCCTCCGTCGCCTGCTCGAGGGCCTGGAACACCTCCAGGTCGCCAACGCCCGCCGCAAGGGCTGGAGCTGGCAGGAGATCGCCGACGCGCTCGAGGTGACCCGGCAGGGCGTGCACAAGAAGCACGCCCGCCTGATGCCGATGATCGACCCACGGAAGGACTGAGATGTTCGAGCGATTCACCCACGGCGCACGAGAGATCGTCGTCGGCGCCCAGCAAGAGGCGCGCGAGCTGCACCAGTCCCCGATCGGCACCCAACATCTGCTGCTGGCGATGCTGGCCGACCCGTCGTCGGCCATCGCCCGGGCGCTCGCCGCGGACGGCATCGACCAGCGCTACGTCCGCGCCGAGATCCTCCGCCGGGTCCCCGCCGACGCCGCGCCGGACACCGCCACCCTCGTCGACCGCGACGCCGACGACCGTGAGGCGCTCAAGGCCATCGGCATCGACCTCGACCAGGTGCGCCGGGCCATCGAGGAGAACTTCGGGCCCGGGGCGCTGCGGCTGCCCCGCGCGCAGGCGCCGAAACGGCGCGGGCTGTTCGGCCGCTTCTACGCCGGCGAGGGCGCCAAGGGACACATCCCGTTCAGCCCGCGCAACAAGAAGGTGCTGGAGCTGAGCCTGCGCGAGGCCCTCCGCCTGAAACACAACTTCATCGCGCCCGAACACTTGCTGCTCGGCCTGCTCCGCGAGGGCGACGGCCTGGCCATGCAGATCATCACCGAACGGGAGGTCGACCTCGGCCGCCTCCGCACCACGCTCACCCAGGCGCTGAACGACAAGGCCGCCTGAAGGTTCCCGGGCGCCCCGGCCGGGTACTGGGGCGCCCATGAACTACCGGGTGGAGTACAACGGCGGTGACCTCGAGGTCACCACCCTCGACGCCGCGATGGACAACGCCAAGAACGCGATCGCCGCCGACCTCGGCCCGATCAGCGGCTGGACCGTCGAGCACGACGAGAGCATCAACGACTGGTTCATCCAGGGCGTCGTCAACGGCGAGCCGATCGGCCCCACCGCGGTCATCACCGGCCCCGACCCGATGGTCGCCTCGGTGGCCGCGCCGAGCCACCCGGCGCGCGACACCGACGGCTGGCTCCAGCGGGTCTCGTTCAGCGGCCAGACCGCGGCCGAGGCCTTCGGCGCGGCGACCAGCTGGCTCAACTCCCGGGCCTCGGTGATCACCGTGACCGACGTGTCCTGGTCGGACGGCCGGCTGCGGCTCTACTTCACCGAGCGCTCCTGACCGACGCCGTGGCCGACCCGGCCGAGCCGGCCCGCATGGAGCTGCCGGGTCACCGGTGAACGTCAGTCGGTGTGGGGCAGTTTCGAGGCCGGGACGACGCCGAGGCGGCCCTTCTGGAAGTCGTCGAACGCCTGCTTGAGCTCCTCGCGGGTGTTCATCACGAACGGGCCGTGGTGGGCCACCGGCTCGCGGAGCGGGCGGCCGCCCATGATGAACAGGTCGAGCTCGGACGAGGACGAGACCCGGATCGCGTCGCCGGGGCCGTACACCGCGAGCTGGCCCATCTCGATCGGCCGGGACTCGGCGCCGGCCGTGCCGCGGCCGGACATCACGTAGACCAGCGCGTTGTAGTCGGCCGGCCAGGGCAGGTCGAGGCGGGCGCCGGGCTGGAGCGTGACGTGGGCCAGGTTGATCGGCGTGTGCGTGGAGCCGGGGCCCTCGTGACCGGCCAGGCCGCCGGCGATCACCCGGATCAGCGCGCCGCCGTCGGGGGTGGTGAGCAGGACCGACTCGCGGCCGCGGATGTCCTGGTACTTCGGGGCGATCATCTTGGCCACGCGCGGCAGGTTCACCCACAGCTGCATGCCGTGGAACAGGCCGCCGCTCATCACCAGCTGCTCCGGCGGCGCCTCGATGTGCAGAATGCCGCCGCCGGCCGTCATCCACTGGGTGTCGCCGTTGGTGATGGTGCCGCCGCCACCGTTGGAGTCCTGGTGGTCCATGACGCCGTCGATCATGTAGGTGACCGTCTCGAAGCCGCGGTGCGGGTGCCACGGTGTGCCCTTCGGCTCGCCCGGGGCGTAGTCGACCTCACCCATCTGGTCCAGGTGGATGAAGGGGTCGAGCTCGTTGACGGGTACGCCGGCGAAGGCGCGCCGCACCGGGAAGCCCTCGCCCTCGTAGCCGCTCGGCGCGGTGGTGAGCCGGCGGACCGGGCGCTGCTGGGCGGCGGGGTCGAGTTCGGGCAGGCGGGGCAGGACGAGGACGTCGTCGACGGTGATGGCGGGCATGGCTCAGGCCTTTCTGATCCGGGCGAACGCGCGGCCGATGACGGCGAGTTCCTCGTCGTCGAGGTGGTCGATGAAGCGGGCACGAACGGTTCTGAGGTGAAGCGGGGCGGCGGCCTCGAGCTCGGTCAGGCCGGCGCTGGTCAGCACGGCCTCGCTGCCGCGGCCGTCAGCGGCGCACGGCTGCTTGCGGACCAGGCCGCGCTTGACCATCGAGTTGATCTGGTAGGTGATCCGGCTGGGCGAGAACACCAGCCGCCCGGCCAGCTCGCCCATCCGCAACCGCTTCCCGGGCGCCTCGGACAGCACGACCAGCACGTGGAAGTCGGCCATGCTCAGGCCGGTGGCCGCCCGCAGCTCGTCCTCGAGCCGGGTGTGCAGCGCCCACGACGACTCGACGTAGGCGCGCCACGACTCCTGCTGCGTCGGGCTGAGCGGTTCGGTCACGATCCCCACGATAGGTCTTTCAAAATTGAAATACCAGAGATGTGGCGTATGCCTCCGTTAGCCTGATTTTTGATGGCTCCCCTCCGCACCGCCTTCCCCACGCGTCACCCTGTTCCGGCCACGGCGGTCCGCTGATGCCCCGCGTCCTGGTCACCGGCGCCGGCGGGATGATCGGGCGCGCCGCCGTCGATCATCTGCTCGCTTCGGGCGTACCCGTCACCGCCTTGTCGAATGTGCCCCTGGAGAGTGACGGCGCGCGGGTGGTCATCGGGGACGCGCGGGACCCCGGCGTGGTGGCCGGCGCGCTGGACGACGTCGACGCGGTCATCCACCTGGCCGCGATCCCGTCCCCGCTGAGCGACCCGGCCGAACTCGTCTTCGCCCTGAACACCCAGGCCACCTTCACCGTGCTCGACCAGGCCGGCCGGGCCGGGGTGCGGCGGGTCGCGCTGGCCAGCAGCTACGCCATCTGCGGCCTGCCGTTCGCGCCCCACCGGCTGACCATGCCCTACCTGCCGATCGACGCGGCGCTGCCGTTGCAGATCCACGACGCGTACGCCCTGTCGAAACGCGTCGACGAGGAGACGGCGGCCATGATGCGCCGCCGCTACGACCTGACCGTGGTGGCGCTGCGGCTCCCGTTCGTCGGCTCGCCGTCCGACCGGCTGGCCTCGGCCGCCCGGCGATACGCCGACGACCCGCTGACCGGCGCCAACGACGTCTGGTCCTATCTGGACACCCGCGACGCCGGCCGGGCCATGGTGGCGGCGCTGACCCCCGCGTCGCCCGGCTGCCATGTCATCTACGTGGCCGCGCCGACGACCCTGGCGCCGTACCCCACCGACGACCTGCTGGCCCGCTTCCACCCCGGCACCCCGCGCCCGTCGTTCCCCGGCCGCACCGTGCCGATCGACCTCGCACCGGCGCGCGAGCTGATCGGCTTCACCGCGCGGCACATCTTCGAGGGCCGGCCTTAGCAGGTGTCCCCGGCGCTGCGCTGGTTCTTCGCCGGCCGCTCGATCTCGCTGATCGGAAGCTTCATGTCGCCCGTGGCCCTGGCCTTCGGCGTCCTCGAGCTGACCGGCAGCGCCGCCTGGCTGTCCGCGGTCACCGCGTCGGCCCTGGTGCCGATGGTCGCGACGATGCTCCTCGGCGGCGCTGTCGCCGACCGCTACCGCCGCGACACCGTGCTCGTGCTGACCAGCCTCGGCGCCGGCCTCGCCCAGACCGGCGTCGCGGTGCTCCTGCTCACCGATCGGCATCCCGCGCTGCTGCTGCCGTTCTCCGCCCTGAACGGCGTCTTCCAGGGCCTGACCACGCCCACGCTCCGCGGCATCCTGGCCAACCTGACCTCCGGTCTCGGCCTCCAGCGGGCCGGCTCCCTGCTGGCCGCGGCCGGCAACATCGCCCGGATCGGCGGCCCGGCCGCCGCCGGCCTGCTCACCGCCGCGGCCGGCGGCGGATGGGCGATCGCCGCCGACGCCGCCTCGTTCCTGCTGGCGGCCGCCTGCTTCGCCCGGATGAGGTTGCCCCGCCTGGAGCCCCGGCCCGCCGACCTGCGGGAAGGCTGGACCTGGTTCAGGTCGCACCGCTGGTTCTGGTCGGTCACCCTGGCCTTCGCCGTCTTCAACGCCACCAACATGGGCTTCTGGCAGATCCTCGGCCCGGTCATCGCCAACACCACCATCGGCGCCGCCGCCTGGGGCCTGGTGCTGAGCGCCCGCGGCGCCGGCGCCCTGCTCTCCAGCGTGGTCCTGGTGCGGGTGCCGCTGATGAGCCGGCCGATGCGACCGGCGCTGTCCTCGATGACCGTGGCCACGCTGCCACTCATCCTGCTGGGCGCCGGCGCCGGCACCGTCGGGCTGGCCGCGGCGTCCCTTCTGGCCGGCGCGGCCGCCGAGTTCTTCACCGTCACCTGGCAGACCGTCACCAACACGCTCATCCCCGAGCGCCTGCTCTCCCGGGTCGGCGCCCACGACGAGTTCTGGTCGACGGCGTCCTCCCCCGCCGGCCAGCTGGCCGCCCCCCTCCTGGCCGCAACCTTCGGCACCGCGGTCGTGGCCATCACCGGCGGCGCGATAGCAGCGGCGGCGATGCTCCTGACGGCCTCCATTCCCGCGTTCCGAGCCATCAGGATCGGCCGTGACCCGGGCTGACGGGCGGCGGCGGCGCTTGTTCCCCTGGGGTGCCCGCTCGTGTTCATCTGGGGTGCCCGCTCGTGCTTGGCGACTTGCTCTGGCGCCGTCGCCGCCGCCTTGATTCGCACCCTGCGCAACGACGCGGCCCGCGCCACTCTGACCAGTGTCCTGATCCTCTCCATCCTGCTTCAGGTGCCCGCGGCCCGCGCCGTGATCAACCACGTCGCCTTCGGCCGCACCAACTCCGGCGGGATCCTCCTCGGCCGCCACCAGTGGCAGAAGCTCAAGGCGCGCGGTGTCATCCGGCGCTTCAGGTAGACCTCTGATCCGGCGTTTCCCGCCAGGAAGCCCGCCCTCGGGGATCATCTTTACCAGCCAGAGCACTACCGTTCCTGAGGTGTGGTGGAGGAGCGAGCCCGGGACAGCCTGATCGGTGTCGGCGCGGATCTGTTTGCTCCTGACTCCGTTTCTGACGTGTGGTGGAGGAGCGGGCAAAGATGGCCTGGTGGTGGCAGACGCTGATCGGTGTCGGCGTGGGTCTGCTGCTCGGGTGGCTCGCGCTGGTGGTCGCGCTCCTGGTCGCCAAGCCCGGGACGGCGCAGATCAAGGAAGCCCTCCGGCTGCTGCCCGACGTGTTGCGGTTGCTGCGCCGGCTCGCCGCCGACCCGACGCTGCCCCGCGGGGTGCGTGTGCGGCTCGGTCTTCTCCTGGCCTACCTGGCGTTCCCGTTCGACCTCGTACCCGACTTCATCCCCGTCCTGGGCTACGCCGACGACGCGATCATCGTCATCGTTGTGCTCCGCTCCGTCGTGCGTCACGCCGGACTCGCCGCGGTCCGAGAGAAGTGGCCAGGCACGGAAGACGGCTTCGCCGCCCTCATCCGCCTCACCGGACTCACCCGGTGACACAACGCCCTCAACACCCACTCGCGGACCGCCCGGCGGGCGTCGCCAACCTCGCGGGCCTCGCCGCCGGCCGCGAAGCCTAGGCAGGCCGTGCCGTGGTCAATCGCGAGAGACTCAGGCAGGAACCCCGTCCGGCAGGTCGATATGCGTGGAAGCCCCGTGGTGTCTGCCACCAGGCATCAGTCGGGGGCGGGTGACGCTCAGGCCGCGAGCCATTGATGACGTCGGCGCGGCGAAGCACTTGATCAAGTATGCCGACCGTGACCCTGCCCGATGAGGATCGGGGATGCACACCATGCGCTGGCCAGATGGCGCGACCGCACGAGGATGGCGCGAAGCGCCGTCAGGGTGGCCACGCACGCAGAATGAAGGTCGCGCGGCTCTGTTTTGGACGCGCCAGCGGCCAGGAGCCGGGTGGCCGCCCTCGGCGGGAGCTGCGGTCTGCACCACCCACCCAGCAACGACATCATGCTCTTGATCTTGAAGTCGCGGTCAGCGCCACCCCCTCGGATGCGAGATCCTGATCTCTGACTTCCGGCGAATCACTGCGGACGCGAACGGCGACGGGGACGGGCATGGCTGAGGTGGCGTTGCGGGCGTTGGGTGAGGCGGACATGGACGCGGTGTTCGCGCAGATGCGCGACCCGGAATCGGTGCGGATGGCGGCATTCACCGCGGACGATCCCGATGACCGGGTCGCCTTCGACGCGCAGCGGGCGCGGATCGCGGTGTGGCCCGGGGTTCAGGAGCGCGCGATCACCCTGGACGGCGTGTTCGTGGGAACCATCGCCACGTTCGTGCAGGACGGTGAGACCGAGCTCACCTACTGGGTGGATCGGGCGTTCTGGGGGCGGGACATCGCCGGGCGGGCGGTGAAGCTGATGCTCGACGAGGTGCGGACCCGGCCGATCGTCGCGCGGGCCGCGGCGGACAACGCCGGGTCGTTGCGGGTGCTGGCGAAGAACGGGTTCGTGGTCGTGGGGACGGAGACCGGGTTCGCGATTGCGCGGCGGGAGGAGATCGAGGAGTGCGTGCTTCGGCTCGAATGATTGGATGGCGGCATGGGGTTGTTCACGGTTGACGAGGCTCGGGCTGAGCTCGTCCGGTTGCTGCCGATGCTTGACGAGATGGTCACGGTGCGTGCTGACATGGTGGAGTTGGCGTCGGGGGCGCCTACGCCGCTGGGTGGGCTTCCCGAACGCAAGGCGGCCGAGGCCCGGCTCAACGAGCTGATGGCCGAGGTCCAGCAGACCGGCGCCGAGTTGAAGGGCGTGGCGCCGCTGCTCATCGACTTCCCCGCCGACCTGGACGGGGTGCCGGTGCTGCTGTGCTGGCTGGAGGGCGACGCCGAGCTGTCCTGGTACCACCGGGTTGACCTGGGGTTCGCCGGGCGGCGCAAACTGTAGGCATGTCTCGAGTCGTCGTCATCGGCGCCACCGGCCACATCGGCACCTACCTGGTTCCGCGGCTGGTCCGCGCCGGCCACGAGGTGATCGCGCTCAGCCGGGGCAGCCGCGATCCCTACCACCCGTCCCCGGAATGGCAGTCGGTACAGCGCGTGACCGCCGACCGCGAGACCGCTTCGTTCGGTGACCGGGTCGCCGCGTTCGAGGCGGACGCCGTCATCGACCTGGTCTGCTTCACGCCGCAGCAGGCCCAGGACCTGCTCGACGCGCTGCGCCCGACCAAGCCGCTGCTGGTGCACTGCGGCACGATCTGGGTGCACGGCCCCGCGCTGCGCTCCCCGATCACCGAGGACGAGCCGCGCACCGCCTACGGCGACTACGGCGTCGCCAAGATGCACATCGAGTCCCTGCTGCACCGCGAGACCCGCACCGGCGGCGTGCCCAGCGTGGTCCTGCACCCGGGCCACATCTCCGGCCCCGGCTGGCCGGTCATCACCCCCGCCGGCAACCTCGACCCGACCGTCTGGACCACGCTCGCGCTGGGCAAGCCGCTCCCCCTGCCCGACAACGGCCTCGGCGTCCTGCACCACGTCCACGCCGACGACGTGGCCCAGGCCTTCGAACGCGCCCTGACCCGCCCCGCCGCCATCGGTTCGAGCTTCCACACCGTGGCCGCCCAGGCCATGACGATGCGCGGCCTGGCCACCGGCGTGGCGGCCTGGTTCGGTCGCGAGCCGGCCTTCGACATGGTGTCGTGGGCCGAGTTCGAGACCCGCGTCGGCGCCGATCACGCCGCGACGTCCCGCGATCACGGCCACCGCAACATCGCCGCGAGCATCGACCGGTCCCGCGACGTTCTGGGCTATTCGCCCAGGTACACGGTGGTGGAGACGCTGCGCGAATCGGTCCGCTGGCTCGCCGCCAACGGCCAGGTGGACGTCGGCGGACAAGAATTCTGAAGATCATTGACCGCAACTCCCGCCAAGGCCCTGTTTTCGTCCCAACCAGATCAAGATCAAGAGCTTGATGTCGCACCTGGGCGGGGAGCCCTGACCGTCGCTCCCGCCGAGGCCGGCCGCGCGGCTCCTGGCCGCTGGCGCGTCCAAAACAGAGCCGCGCGACCTTCATTCTGCGTAAGTGGTCACCCTCCAGGCGCTCCGCGCCCCAACCCCTCCACCGCCCCGCTACTCCACGCCGCGCCCCAACCTCGCCACCGCCCGCTGCTCTTCGTCGGGCCCACTGCTTTCGTGCTCGCGCGTCGCAGCCCCGGTTCGGGCGGCTCGCCGGTGTCGCCGACGCGGTGGGCTACGGAGCACCGCGATCCCGCCCCCTGATCCGGCGAGGGCTGAGCAAGACTGATCTGCTGACGATGCATGAACCGCACACACGTTGGGAGCCCGGTATGGCACGTCTCAAGCAGGTCGTCGTCGATTGCGAGACGCCGTCCGCGCTGGCCCGGTTCTGGGCGGAGGCGCTGGACGATTTCGACATCCGGCCCTACGACGACGAGGAGGTCGCCCGCCTGGCCTCGCTCGGCCTCACGCCGGAGACCGATCCGGTCGTCATCCTCGACGGCCCCCACCTCGAGGTCTGCTTCCAGAAGGTCGAACTCGAGCCGCGATCGAAAACCCCCGTGCACTTCGACATCGCGTCCGCGGACTGGCGGGCTGAGATCGACCGCCTCACCGCTCTGGGCGCAACCGTCAAGGAGCGTTTCGAGGCCCACGCCTGGATGCGCGATCCGGAGGGCAACGACTTCTGCATCGTCGACGGCACTCGCTGACCGTCCGACCCGGCCCGTGACGTCCGTGCCGGGTTCCGTCTGGGTCAGAACCTGACGGTCGACCAGTCGTTTCAGTCCGGCGCGACTGCCCTCGTGGATTGCCGTTCGTGCTCGAACCCGGCGTCGACCTCGGTGTGTGCCCGACGACCGCGTCCAGCGGCGCACACCAATCACATTGCCAGTGACCGCTGCCGCTGCCCCAGTCACTGCTCGAGCCGCTGTTGCTGTTGCTGTTGCGGTCGCGGTCGCGGCCATGATCCGTTCGGTCATACCCAGCACCCACGCGACCTAGCCACCGCAAACATCATGACCAGCACAGACGCCACGCCATCGGGCGATGGCGAACTATCGAAACTCACCGACACCGTGTGTGAGCGAGCGTGGGCAATACGCCAGGCCAACCACCGCCCTGAGCTCCTTTGCTCTGCGCACATATAGGCAACACTCGGATACCGGCAACATCCGGATACCGCCACCATCGAAGCGGTGCCTATATGTGCGCAGAGCAAAGGGCCGCAAAGTAGGTGGCCAGCGTCACGGCGGGGCGGCGCGCAATGGTCGCCAGCCTGCGAAAGCTCGCACGGCGAGGTACAGCGCGGCGTGGGCACTCGACGGGAGAATTAAGGACCGACGCGCGCGGGCGAGACGCCGATCCAGGCGCACGAGACACGGGGGGAAGACGCAGGGGCGAGACGCGGACCGGCCGAGCCGTCGACCCAAGCGCACGGGGCAGGCGCACGACCGGGGCTCACGGGGAGCCTAGGTGGGCAACCCGAGCGCGGGTGAGGCGCGGCGGCGGCTTGTTCGGACGCTGGGCGGGTTGTGGGGAATCCGTTGGGGCGGGCGCGGCCCGCGGGCTACGGGCGCCGGGGTTCTGCTCGACGGGAGAGTGGCGCTCCGGAGCCTTCGTAGTGGCGTGGTGACGGAGTCGGCGTTGGGCGGTTGGGGTGGGTTCGCGGGGTGGCTGGTGGTCTTGGAGAGGGTGACCACTTACGCAGAATGAAGGGGTCGCGGCTCTGTTTTGGCCGCCCTGCGGCCTGGAGCCGGGAGCCCGGCCTCGGCGGGAGCGACGGTCAGGGCCACCCGCCCAGGTGCGACATCGCGTTCTTGATCTTGTCGTTGGGTGGGTCAGCTGGTCATGAGGAGCATGGCGGCCACGCCGGTCAGGACCAGGATGGCCATGGCGATCAGGAGGCCCCGCTCGGAGGAGGCGGCGGGCTCGGAGGCGATGGGGGTGGTGATGGGCTCGGAGCTCATGGTGATCTCCTCGGAAGAGGGGGCGGTCGACATGCAGAATCGGCACGGTCGGCTTAGCGTGTGGGCGTGCCGCTTACTGATTGGTTCCTCACCAGCGAGGAGCGCGGCAACCCGGACTCCTCCATACCCACCTGGACCGCCGGAAACACGGCTGAACCGCTGATACACGGTGAAACGTATTTTGACCGGCTGGTGGCCGAGGTGGAAACCCTGGGCGAGGGCGACACGTTGTTCTTCACCGACTGGCGGGGTGACCCGGACCAGCGGATGCGGGACGACGGGCCGACGATCGCCGAACTGCTCGCCGCCGCGGCGAAGCGTGGGGTGGTGGTCAAAGGGTTGCTGTGGCGCTCGCACCTGGACAAGTTCGCGTACTCCGAGGAGGAGAACCGGTCGCTGGCCGACGATGTGGCCGCGGCCGGCGGCGAGGTGCTGCTCGACCAGCGGGTACGGCGGGGTGGCTCGCATCACCAGAAGCTGGTCGTGATCCGGCGCAAGGACGGTGACGACCTGGCGTTCGCCGGTGGCATCGACCTGTGCCACAGCCGGCGGGACAACGCTGACCACGCCGGTGACCCGCAGGCGGTGGTGATGGCCAAGGCCTACGGCGAGCATCCACCCTGGCATGACGTGCAGCTCCTGCTGCGCGGGCCGATCGTGGGGGCGCTCGACCTGACCTTCCGGGAACGCTGGACCGACCCGGCGCCGCTCGATCAGCACGGGCCGATCTCCACGATCCAGGACAAGCTGCGGCACGCCGACCTCAGCGCCGACCACCTGCCCGAGCAGCCGCCGGATCCGCCGGAGGTGGGAACGCTGGCGATTCAGGTGCTGCGGACCTACCCGGCGATGCGGCCGGCCTACTCGTTCGCGAAGCTCGGTGAGCAGACGGTCGCCCGCGGGTACACGAAGGCGATCAAGCGGGCGCGGCGGCTGATCTACCTCGAGGACCAGTACCTGTGGTCGCGCGAGGTGGCCAACCTGTTCGCCGAGTCGTTGCGCCAGCACAGCGACCTGCACCTGATCGCCGTGGTGCCGCGTCACCCGGATGTGGACGGGCGGTTCGCGCTGCCGCCCAACCAGGTCGGCCGGGAACACGCGATCTCGCTGTGCCGGAAGGCCGCCCCGGACCGGGTGCACGTGTTCGACGTCGAGAACCATCAGGGCACGCCGGTGTACGTGCACGCGAAGGTGTGCGTGGTCGACGACGTCTGGGCGTCCGTGGGGTCGGACAACTTCAACCGCCGGTCGTGGACGCATGACAGCGAGTTGTCCTGCTCGATCCTGGACGAGACGGTCGACGGCCGCTCCCCGGCCGATCCGGCCGGTCTGGGCGACGGCGCCCGCCGCTTCGCGCGGGATCTGCGGCTCCGGCTGCTGCGGGAACACCTCGACGCGTCCGACGACGAGGGCCTGGTGGACCCGGACGAGACGGTACGCCGGGTGAACGCGACCGCGGACCGGCTGCGGGACTGGCATCGCGGCGGACAGCGGGGTGCCCGGCCGCCGGGCCGGCTGGTGCCGCACGAGACGGGCAAGTTGTCGTGGTTCACGAAGGCCTGGGCGACGCCCGCCTACCAGCTGATCTATGACCCGGACGGGCGCCCGCGGCGGGACCGGCGGGCCGGCAACTGGTAGGGCTGGGCATACCCGGGTCCTAGGGCTGGACGGCTCGTGGCGGGCGGTGCCGATTGCCTACCGTGATCGGCATGTCCAGCATCTGGCCGGCCCTGCGTACCCGGCGTTTCCTGCTTTCTTCCTGGCCCTGGCGGTCCCTGCTCTACATGGTGACCACCGTGATCGTGGCCGCGCCGGTGGCCGCGGTCAGCTGGCTGCTGGCCCTGCCGTGGCTGGTGACGCTCAGCGACCTGCGGAACGGGCAGCTTCCGCACTACCACAACTACCTGCTGATGGTCGTCAGCGTCGTGGTGCTGGCGCTGTTCGGCCCGCTGGTCGCGGTGCCGCTGGCCGCGATCGAACGGCGGCGGCTCGGGCTGCTCGACCCGCGGGAGGTCCGCAGCGCGCACCGGCCGGCGCCGAGCGACCCGATCGCCTGGCTCCGGCTGCGCTACAGCGAGGCCGCGACGTGGCGCGAGCTGCTCTACGGGCTGCTGTTCACCCTGGTCGTGCCCGTGGTCTACGGCGTGCTGGTCGTGATCACCGGGATCGAGCTGGCGCTGCTGACCGCGCCGCTGTTCGCCGTGGGCTCGTCGGCGATCCAGCTCGGCTCGATGACCATCGACACGCCGGGCGAGGCGGCGATCGCCTCCGTGATCGGTCTGGTGCTCATCCCGCCGCTGGCCTACCTCGGTGGCGGGGTGGCCGCCGCCCAGGCCGCCGCCGCGCGGGCCCTGCTCGGTGACAACGACCGGACCTCCGGCGCCCTGCGCGAGGTGGCCCGCTCCCGGGCCCGGCTGGTCGACGCGTTCGAGGCGGAACGCCGCCGCATCCAGCGCGACCTGCACGACGGCGCCCAGCACCAGCTGACCAGCCTCACCCTGCAACTGGGCATGGCCCGCCTCGACCTGCCGGCCGGCTCGCCCGCCGCCGAGCCGCTGAACCGGGCCCACGACCAGGCGAAGGACCTGATGGTGATGCTCCGCGACATCGTGCACGGCATCCGCCCCCAGGTGCTCGGCGATCTCGGCCTGATGCCGGCGCTGCGCGAACTGGCCGACCGCGCGCCGCTGCCGGTGATGGTCATCGCCCCCGACGTGGTGACCCGCCCGCCCGAGCACGTGGAGACCACGGCCTGGTTCGTGGCCTCGGAGGCGCTCGGCAACGTCACCAAGCACGCGGCCGCCCAGCACGCCGAGGTGCGCGTGATCTGGGACGGAGAAGACCTGATCCTCGAGGTACGCGATGACGGCGCCGGCGGCGCCGACCCCACCGCCGGCAGTGGCCTGACCGGGCTGGCCGACCGGGTCGCGGCGGCCGGGGGCAGGCTGCTGCTGGCCTCTCCGCCCGGGGGTGGCACCCTGGTGCGCGTGGAGTTGCCGTGCCGGTGAGAGTGGTCCTGGCTGAGGACGGCGTGCTGCTGCGCGAGGGTCTGGCCGGCCTGCTGGGCCGGTTCGACTTCTCGGTCGTGGCCGCCGTCGGTGACGCCGTCGCGCTGGTCTCGGCCGTCGCCGCGACCACACCCGACCTGGTCATCACCGACATCCGGATGCCGCCCGAGCACACCGATGACGGCCTGCGCGCCGCCGTCCAGCTGCGGACGTCCCAGCCGTCGCTGCCCGTCGTGGTGCTCAGCCAGTACGTCCAGGAGGAGTACGCCTCGACCCTGCTCGACACCGGCACCGGCCGCGGCGTCGGCTACCTCCTGAAGGACCGTGTCGTCGACGTCGAGGATTTTGTGGCGGCGCTGCGATCGGTGGCCGCGGGCGGCACGGTGATCGACCCCGAGGTGGTGCGGCGGCTGCTCAACCGGTCCCGCGACCCGTTGAGCCGCCTGTCGGCCCGGGAGACCGAGGTGCTGGCGCTGATCGCCGAGGGCCACTCCAACTCGGCCATCGCGGGCCGGCTCTTCGTGTCCGAGGCCGCCGTCGGCAAGCACGTCGGCAACATTCTCAGCAAGCTCGACCTGCCACCGGCCGAGGACACCAACCGCCGGGTCCTGGCCGTCCTGGCCTACCTGCGCAGCGACAATCCCCGCTGACAGGTCAGCGGCGGGGCAGCACACCCAGGAGCGTGGCGGTCAGGGCCAGCTTCAAGGCGTCCTCGAGCTCCAGGTGGAAGCGGGCCAGTTCGGGCTCGGCCTGGTAGGCCGCCAGCAGGCTGGGCGGCGGGGTGCTGTAGGCCGACAGCGCGCCGGCCATGACCATGGTCTGCAGGCTGAACAGGGTCGCGTTCTCGCCCAGCTCGGGCAGACACTTCCGGATCAGGTCGGTCATGGTGGTCAGGCGGTCCAGGGAGGCGCGCTTGTACCGTGCCACGACCTCGACCGACACGTTGTGTTCCAGGACGCTGCCCTGGGCGCCGAAGAGGTCGCACAGCACCACCCGGGCGGCGAGGGAACGGCTGAGGATCTCGGCCACCGCGGCCGCCCGCCCGGCCATGGGTGACTTCTGGTCGACGCCGTCGGCCAGCTCGCCGGCCAGTTCGGTCAGCCACTCGCGCAGGAAGTGGTCGAGCAGTTCCAGCAGCACCGCCTCGCGGGACTCGAAGTAGCGCAGCACGTTCGGCTTGGCCAGGCCGACCCGGCGGCTGAGCTCGTTCAGGGTGACCGCGGCCACCGGCATCTCGTCGAGCATCGCCGACGCCATGTCGAGGATCGCCCGCCGGCGGATCTCCCGCTGCTCCTCGGTTCGCGCCCGCTGAAACGTCATGATCACCAGCCTAACTTAGGTACCTGCGGTACGTTGACAACGTACCGTAAGTACTTTAACGTCGTCGGCACAAGATACCTTCGGTACGTTAGAGAGTCAGGGGCTCGACATGAGCGAGAAGTGGACCACGGCCGACCTTCCCGACCAGCGCGGACGGGTGGCCGTCGTGACCGGGGCCAACACCGGGCTGGGGTACGAGACGGCCAAGGCGCTCGCCGGGCGCGGCGCGTCCGTGGTGCTCGCCGTACGGGATGTCGAGAAGGGTGAGCGGGCCGCGGCCCGCATGACCGGCGACGTGACCGTGCTGGCGCTCGACCTGACCTCGCTCGACTCGGTCCGGACCGCGGCGGCGGCGCTGCGGTCCCGGCTCGACCGGATCGACCTGCTGATCAACAACGCCGGCGTGATGTACACACCGAAGCAGACCACCCGGGACGGCTTCGAGCTGCAGTTCGGCACCAACCACCTCGGCCACTTCGCGCTCACCGGGCGGCTGCTCGACCTGATGCTGCCGGTGCCCGGCTCACGCGTGGTGACGGTCAGCAGCACCGGCCACCGCATTCGGGCCGCGATCCACTTCGACGACCCCCAGTGGGAGCGGTCGTACAGCCGGATCGCCGCCTACGGTCAGTCCAAGCTGGCCAACCTGATGTTCACCTACGAGCTGCAGCGCCGGCTCGCCCCGCACGGCACCACCGTCGCGGCCGCCGCGCACCCCGGCCTGTCCAGCACCGATCTCGCCCGCAACACCCCCGCCGCCCTCCGGCTCCCGCTCACCTGGCTCGCGCCGCTGATCACACAGACACCGGCGATGGGCGCGCTGGCGACCCTGCGCGCCGCCACCGACCCGGCCGTGCTCGGCGGCCAGTACTACGGTCCCGGCGGACGCAACGAGGTGAAGGGCCACCCCCGCCTGGTCACCTCCAGCCCCGAGTCGTACGAGGTGGCCGTCCAGCAGCGGCTGTGGGCCCTCTCGGAGAACCTCACCGGCGTGACGTTCCCCGTCGCTCAGCTCACGCGCGGCTGAAGGCTCCAGTTGGCCGGGACCCAGATCGGGGCCTCGGGGTGGCCGGCCAGGGCCAGCGTCACCCGCCACGACTGCATCGGCGGCCGGCCTTCGGTGTCCCAGCGGCGCAGGATGTCGCCGGCGTCCTGGGCGAGGGCGCGGCTGCCGGTGGTCAGGACGGAACCGTCGGGCGGGATGGCGGCGCCGTTGACCCGGTCCTCATCCAGGAGGACCAGGCAGGAGTGCTCGGTGCCGGGGATGGCGGCGTGGGTGGCTCGGCGGTGCCAGACGCCGGCGGCGTACCACAGGTCGCGGTAGGTGATGGCGTCGACGGGCGGGTCGAAGCGGGGCGCCGAGGCCTGGGTGAGCGGGGCCAGGTCGCCGGGGGCGGCCGGCGCCGGGTGGGCGAACTGGTGGTGCGCGGTCAGCGGGCCCGCGGCGCTCATGAAACCGGACGGGCAGATGACCTCGGCGGTCACCGGGCCGGCGGCGGCGCCCCGGACGGCCAGCACGGGATGGGTCCCGGCGTGTTCGACCGGGACCACGGCCAGGCCACCGGGGTCGAGCTGGTTCAGCCATCGGGGTGACAGGCCCGCCACGCCGACGGTGACGATCACGCGGTCGAAGCGGTGGCCGGGGGCTCCGGCGTACCCGTCACCGGTCTGGACCTCGACGCCTTCCACGCCCACGCCGCGGAGGGCGGCGGTGGCTCGGGCGGCCACGTCGTCCTGGACGTCGACGCTGACCACGGTGGCGCCGAGGGCGGCCAGCAGGGCGGCGTTGTAGCCGGTGCCGGCGCCGATCTCGAGGACCCGGTGGCCGGGGCGCACGTCGAGCGCGGCCAGCATGATCGCCATCAGGGACGGCTGGCTCGAGGAGCTGATCGGCAGCCGGCCGTCGACCTTGGTGACCAGGACGTCGTCGCGGTGGACGAGGTCGAGGAAGTCGTGGTCGCGGGGCGTGACCCAGCCGCCGCGGGGGCGCTGGAAGCCGTCGGGGACGAAGGCCTCGCGCGGCACGGCGGCGAACGCGGCGGCCAGCTCGGGGGTGAGCGGCGCGCCGGCCGTGCGCATCTGGTCGACGAGGCGCGCCCGCCGGTCGCTGCCGGTCACCCGTTCACCGTACGGCGGCCACCGCGGCGGTGAGACCTTCCCGCACGTCCGCGGCGTGATACGGGTGTTCGGCGGGCTCGATCTTGGCCACGAAGTCCGCGTAGATGACCGCCCGGCGCAGGTGGAAGACCGGGCGCATCAGCTCGGCGGCGAGCTGCGGGTCGCTGTCCGGGCGGGCGGCACGCCAGCGCAGCGCCCACGCCGCGGTCAGCGCCTCGGCCTCGGTGCCCGGCAGCCCCTCGGTCAGGCGCAGGATGTCGTCGGCCGGGTGCCCGACGCTGGCGTCGCCCCAGTCCATGATCACGGCGGGGGCGCCGGCCCGGATGCGGGCGTTCCCCGGGTGCAGGTCGCCGTGCACGATCGTGTCGGGCAGGCGGCAGGCGGCGATCCGCTCGAGCCGCCGGGGCAGCTCGTCGATCAGCTCGCCGAGGCCGTCGACGTCGGCCCGGTGCCCGGCGGCGACCCGGGCGAACGGCTCGACGGCCAGGCGCGCGTCGGGCAGGCCCACGGCGAGCAGGTCGTCGACCCGGTCGGCGAAGTGTTCCTGCACCGGGTGCCACTCGGCGGCGATCTCGGCGCGCACCCCGGCGCCGGCCCCGAAGCCGTCCTCGCCGGGCACGTGGGCCAGCAGCATCCGGCCCTGGGAACCGGCGGCGAGCAGGGGCGGCACCAGGCCGGGCGCGACCCCGGCGACCAGGCCGAGCACGGCCGGCTCGTGGGCGAAGAACTCGGGCACCTGCTTGAGCCAGGCGACCGGGGCGCCGGCCACGTCGAGCCGCCAGATGGCGGAGAGGTTCCACGTCTTGCGCTGGGTGGCGACGGCGTTGGGGCTGCCCAGGGCGTCGAGCGCGGCGATGGCCCAGCGGATGGAGGCGGCCGGGCCGCCCGGTTCGGCGTACGGGGCGCGGCACGGCTGCGGCGACAGGTCGGGGTCGGCGGGCTCCACCGCGATCGGCGGCGACCCGGCCAGCTGGGCGAGATACGTCACCGTGCCGCCGCCGGTGGCCGCGGTGGCGCCCGAGGCGGTGAGCAGACGCAGCACCTGGACCTCGATCCCGTAGCGGGAGCGGGCGCCGGCCACCACCTCTTCGACCTCCGGCCACCACGGCACCGACACGTCGAACGGCGGCAGCGCGCCGAGCGGGACACCGAGGGTGTCGAGCAGAACCAGTTTCACTGTGCGACCCACGACCGAGACCGTAACGTGTGCGACGTTTCCGCGCGGGGCTCCGGGGATACCGTTTCGGCGTGAATTCCGCAGAGGTCGGGTGCCGGTTGGTCTTCGACGTGACGTCACCCGCCGAGATCGTGCTCCAGATCGCGGCGGCGGGCGCGTCGTCGGAGAGCCTGACCGCCACCTGTGACGGCCGGCCGCTGGCCGTCTCCGACGACTTCCGGGCGCCGGTCGGCCGGGTCGTCGTCTCCTACCAGGCGCGCGTGTCGACGCCACCGCCGCCGGCGCCGATCGGCCGGATCGAGGCGCTCCGGCCCAGCCGATACTGCCCGTCGGACCGGTTGGGCGGCTTCGCGGCCCGCATGTTCGGTGGGGCGGACGACCCCGTGCGGGCGATCGTCGACTGGGTCAACCGGCACCTGATCTATCAGGCCGGCGCCAGCGGCCCGTCCACCGACGCGATCGACACCCTGCTGTCCGGCCAGGGCGTCTGCCGGGACTACGCCCACCTGACCGCCACCCTCTGCCGGTCGCTCGACATCCCGGCGCGGGTGGCCGCGGTCTACGCCCCCGGACTGTCCCCTATGGACTTCCATCTGGTCACCGAGACGTTGCTGGACGGCGAGTGGCGGGTGTGGGACGCCACCCGGCTGGCGCCGCGGCCGACCCTGGTCCGGATCGCCACCGGGCGGGACGCGGCCGACACCGCCTTCGCCACCACCATCACCGGGGCGCTGACCATGCCCGAGCTGGAGATCTTCGCGGTGGCCGCGGACGACCTGCCCTACGACGACCATCAGGCGCTGGTCTCGCTGCCCTGACGGTACTTTCGTACCACCGACGGCTGCCCCATGATCGGCCGGAGGACGGTCGTTCCGGGACATCTTTCCCGCGAGCCTGGGTACATGCGCAAAGTATTTGTGATCATCGCTGTGGTGGCCGTCGTGGTGTGCGGGGTGGGCGGCTGGTTCCTCTACAACGGAATCAAGATCGGCGACCAGATCGCCACATCGTCCATCAACCAGGCCGAGTTCGACGCGCAACAGGTCGGCGGGGAGGAGACCGCGGTGCGGGAGGCGTTGCCGGAGCCGCTGCCCGACGAGGACGAGTCGGACATCTACGGCTCGGACCCGACGCGGCAGGGCAAACCGGCCGGCTCGAACTGCGTCTACTACGCGGTCAAGCCGCTGACCGAGGGCGGCGACCGGCCGCTGTTCCGGTTCTGCTTCGCGGGCGGCAAGCTGGCCGAGAAGAAGCAGATCAGGGTCGCGAGCTGATGGTTCGGCCGGCGGGTTTCCCCTGGTACGAGGCGACGCTCGCCGCCACGCTCGCGGCGGCCACCGCGGGGCTGTCGCTCCTGGGCTCGATGCCCCCGGTGACCGCGGCCCTGCTCGCCGTGGCCGACCTCGCCCTGGTCGCGCTGCGGCGCCGGTTCCCGGCGGCCGTCCTGATCGTGGCGGCCGCCACGATGGCCGTGCCCGGCCGCGCCGATTTCCTGCTCGCCTTCGGGCTGGCCTTCGCGGCCGGTTTCCGGATCCGCGGGCCGTGGCGCCTGACCGGCACCCTGGCCGCCGTCCTGGTCCTCCAGGTCGGCGGCCTCTGGCTGCGGGACCGGACCGTCCAGCTCTCGACGACGCTGCTCACCGTCGGCACCTTCCTGGTGCTGTCGGCGTTCCCGGCGACCCTGGCCCGGTTGTCGGCCCAGCGCCGCCGGATCCTCACGCTGATGCACGAGCGGACCGTCTATCTCAACGAGCAGCAGCGGATCATCGCCGAGCGCGCCCGGGCCCGCGAGGCCAACCGGATCGCCCGGGAGATGCACGATTCGCTCGGTCACCGGCTCACGCTCCTTTCGCTGTACGCCGGAGCGCTGCGCTCGGCCCCCGAGCAGTCGGCCGAGACGGTGCGGTTGCTGCACGCCACCTCGGTGACGGCGATGGAGGAGCTGCGGCACATCCTCACCGTCCTGCGGGACGAGTCGGCCGAGCCGGACGGCGACCACGACGTGGACAAGCTCGTCGCCGACGCGCGCGGGGCCGGCGCCCAGATCGAGCTGACGCGCTCCGGTCCACCGGTCGACGTGCCCCGGATGATCGAGCACGCCGCCTACCGGACGCTGCAGGAGGGTGTCACGAACGCGCTGCGGCACGCCCGGGGCGGCGCGATCCGGGCGGCGCTGCGGTTCGAGGACGACGCGCTGGTGGCCGAGGTGGTCAACGAGCCCGGCCGGCGGGGTGACGGGCCGGCCGGCGGCGGGCAGGGGCTCTACGGTCTGGCCGAGCGGATCCGGCTGGCCGGCGGGGTGCTCTACCACGGCGTGGAGCCGGACGGCGGCTTCCGGGTGGCGGCGACGCTGCCGCTGACCGCGGTGGCGCCGATGCCGGCGGCCGCCGGGAAGTCCGGTGGCGCGGTGGATGTGCCGGACGAGTTCGGCGCCGATCTGCGCCGGGTCGATTCGCGGCGCCGGCTCTGGACCGTGGTGGTCGGGGTGAGCGCGCTGGTGGTGGTCGGGCTGTGCGCGGGCGGCATCTGGGTGGCGGTGCGGCAGCAGACCGTCGATTCCGCGACCTTCGAGCGGGTGCGGGTGGGTGACAGCGCTGTGGGCGTACGGGAGAAGCTGCCGGACCGGGACGCCGCGCTCGACCCGGCCCGGGTTCTTCCGGCGGCGCCCGCCGGCGGTGATTGCGTGGCCTACCGGGCCGCGCCGACGTTGCGACCGGCCGGCGTCGAGGGATATCGCTTCTGCTTCGGGGCCGGCGCCCTGATCTCGAAGGAGGAACTCGCCGATGTGGACTGACTTCCGACCCGCGGCCGGCTCTCGCATCCCGGTTGATTCTGGTGTCTCGGGGCGACCTGATGTCGGCTGACCCGGCCGTGCGGCGGGTGATGATCGCCGACGACGACGAGCTGACCCGGGGCGGCATCCGGCTGATCCTGGGCGGCATCCCCGGCGTCGAGGTGGTGGCCGAGGCCCGTGACGGCGTCGAGGCGCGCGACCTGGCCATCCGGCACCGCCCCGACGTGGTGCTGCTGGACATCAAGATGCCGCACATGGACGGCCTGGCCGCGCTGCGCGAGATCTGCCGGTCGTCGTCGGTGGCGGTGCTGATCCTGACCACGTTCGGCGACGAGCACTACATCGACGAGGCGCTCGCCTCCGGCGCGGCCGGCTTCGTGCTGAAGAGCTCGGCCGCCGACGAGCTGGAGCCCGCGCTGCGTGCGGTGACGGCGGGCGAGATGTTCCTGTCGCCGCCGGTGACCCGCCAAGCCGTCACCCAGCTGCGCCAGCTGCGCCCCACTCCCCCGGGCGACGACGTCATGGCCCTGTTGGAGCAGCTCAGCTCCCGCGAACGCGACGTGCTCGAACTGCTCGCGCAAGGCCTGTCCAACACCGCGATCAGCGAACGCCTGGTCATCTCCGAGAGCACGGTCAAGACCCACGTGAGCCGCATCCTGCAGAAGTTGTCCTGCGAGAACCGGGTCCAGGCGGCCCTGCTGGCCCACCGCGCGGGCCTGCTCGATCAGGGCGGCGGCTGACCGAGGGCCGCGGGTGGGAAATCGGTTGGGCGGTTCGGCGCCGGCCGCCATCATCGGGCGTTGTGGGTGTACGTCTGGCTGGCGGTGTGGTGCCGCCGGGTGGTTGCGGGCTCTGGCTCGCCGGACCAGCCGGCGAGCCGGTCGCGCTCGACAACAGCGTGGCCGGTCGCACCCCGCCCGGCGCCCCGGTCGCGCTCGGCGCGGCCGGGGCCACGCCGGACCGGGTGGCGGCGGCCGTCCGGGCGCTCGGCAACCTCGTCGCCGCCGGTGGGCGGCTGGCCGCGGGCGCGGAGGTCGATCTGGGGCACGGCTTCCGGTCGGCGCTGCTCGACGGCGGGCGCGGCGATCGCCGGGACGCCATGCTGGCCGCGCTGACCACCGACCCGTCGGCGCTGGGGGCCCGCGAGGCGATCGTCACCGCGTTGTTCGGGCCGCGGGTCACCCGGCGGGTCGGCGCCGCCGCGGGCCGGGCCGTCGAGGACGGGCGCTGGGGCGCGGTCAAGCTGGCCGCGGCGGCCAGTGACGTGCTCGGGCCGGAGCAGCTCGAGCAGGTGCTCGCGTGGGAGGCGCCGGAAGGCATCGATCCGTTCGGTACGGGCCTCGCGTCGGATGCCGCCGTACACCTGGAGCGCCTGACCCGCGACCTGCCCGAGCCCCGCCGCCTGTCGTTGCTGGCCGATCTGTGGCGGGTGGTCGGCGCCGACCGGGTGCGCGCCGGGCGGGCCGAGCGGCTGCGCGCCTCACAGGACGGCCACGGCCTCGACGACCTGCGCGAGGTCTACCACCGGCTGGACGACGCGTCGGCGTTGACCTGGGTGGCCGGGCACTACGACGGCGAGCCGCGGGCGGCGCAGCTGATCCGGCACACCTTCCCGCCCTACGGCTGGTTGTCCGGCGCCCGGCGCCTCTACCAGGATTCGCTCGCGGTGACGCTGATGGGACGGCTGGCCGAGGACGCGACGGCGACCGGTCTGGCGGGGGCATTGCGAAGGTACGCCGCGGCGTTGCGGCTGGTCGCCAAGATGCCGTCCGACCGGGCGGTCAAGCTGGCCCGGCGAATCGGCAAAGTACCGGCCCGGCCGGCCGTCTGGGTGATGGAGATCGTCCCCACGCTGACCGGCGAGCTCACGCCCAAGAAGGAGGCGTACGTCGCGGCGCGGCTCGCGCGGGCCCGGGACTGGGGCACGATCCTGCTCGGCGAGCTGGCGGAGTTCGCCGACGGCCTGCGGTCGCTGGACGCGGCCTCGGCCGGTGAGCTGCGCGCCTGGGGCGCCGAGCCGATGACCGAGTGGCGGGCGGCGTTCGGCTACGTGTCGCCGGAGCGCCTCGACGGCTGGGGCCAGCCGGGCCACGACCGCGCCCCGCTGGCCGAGCGGCGACCGGCCGGCGGCGAGGAACGGATCGACGACCTGGTCTGGATGGCCGAGCTCGGCGATCAGGTGGCCCGGTTGCACGGGCGCGAGCGGGCCGAGGTCGGCTTCGACGACGACTATCCGACCGTGGACCCGCTCACCGGGCCGGCCGAAGCGCGGCCGATCGAGGCGGGGCCGGTCGAGGCGGGGCCGGTCGAGGCGGGGCCGGTCGCGTACCTGTCGATCACCACCGCCCTGACCGGCGCCGCCCACCTGGCCGAGCTGGGCGGGGTGGTGCCGGGCAAACCGCGCGGCTGGGCCGAGCTGGTGGCCGGCCTCTACGGCTCGGCCGACGTGTCGCAGGCGCTGACCGGTCGCTTCCCGGTGCCCGAGGTGCTGCTGGCCCAGGACGGCCAGGAGGTACCGGGCACCGGCCTGCGGGTCGAGGTGGCCACCACACCGCGTCATCTGGCCGCGTACAGCGACTTCATGGGCAACTGCCTCAACGGCTCGTACTACACCCGCGAGGCCGAGCTGGGCACCTGCGTCGTGCTCGCGCTGCGGGCCCCGGACCGCCGCATCGTGCTGAACGTGGAGCTGGTGCGGCGGTTCGGCCACTGGCGGATCGACCAGTTCAAGGCGCGGTTCAACGCCGACCCCGATCCGGGGCAGGACAAGGCGGTCCGGGCGTGGGTGGCGACGCTGCCGGTGCCGCAGCCGACGCCCCCGGACGTCCCGGACCTGCCGCCGCCCGGCGTCCGTCCGATGCGGACGGTCCGGCGTTCGACGCCGGCCGAGCGGGTGGTCCGGGAGGTGGGGCCGGTGCTGCGCCGCCGGCTGTCGGGCCTCGAAGCGCCGGTTCTCGTACGCCTGGCGCACGCCCTGCCCGAGCCGCCCCGCACCCGCGGCACCGAGGCGGTCACCGCCCTGCGCCGCGCCGACGACGCCGAGCTGGACGAGGCGTGCCGGCGGGCGTTCCGGGCCGGGATGACCGTGCGCGAGCTGTGGCACGGGACCGACGAGCGCCCGCTGGGGGCGGCGATCCGGAAGATGGGAACGCGGATCGCGCCGCTGGCCCGCGACGAGCCGCTGCCGGGCGCGCTGCGGCCGCTGGCCCGGCTGCCCGAGGTACGGCTGGCCCGCACGGTCGACGTGGTGTCGATCCGGGTCCGCGCGGCGCTGGGCCGGTTGGTCGCCGCCGAGGACCCGGCGCTGGCCCGTGGCCTGGCGGCCGGCCCGGACGTGCCGACGCTGTGCGCGATGGCTCTGGCCGCCACCGCCCTGGGTGTGGGCGCCCCGATCAGGCGGGAACGACCCGAGGCGTGGCGGGCCGCGACCCCGAAGGAGCTGACCGGCCGCCCGGTGCCGCGCGGCCCGCTGCGCGCCCCGGCGAACTGGAACTGGCCCGCGGTGTGGGCCCGCGCTCAGCGCAACGACTCGTAACGTTCCCGCATGGCGTCGAGCGCGGCCGCGTCGGGCCGGCCGAGCAGCCGCAACCGGGCCATGCCGCCGTCCGGGAAGATGTCGAGCCGGACGTGGGTCACCGCCCGCGCCGCCGCCACCCGGAACCGGTGTGGCGTGTCGGGCGCCAGCGGCACCGGCTCGATCAGGTCGAACCACTCGGTCGGGTCGTCCACCGAACCACTGCGGGCGTCGGCCCCGCGCAGCGACGCCCGCCCCGGCGCGTTGCCCTTGAAGTGGCGGGTGTCGAGGTCGGCCAGCGACAGCACGGCCGGCGCCGCGAGCTGGACGGTCACCCAGTCGTTGCCGTCGTCGCGCCGGCGCGAGGTCTCCCAGCCGTCGCCCATCGACGCGGCCAGGCCGGGCATCAGCATGTTGCCGGGGTGGCCGTAGAACATGTTGCTGCACGCGGTCACCCGGCCGCCGTGCTCGGCCGCCGCCACGTCGAAGACCTCGGGCAGCAGATCGGGGTCGGGAACCACGTCGCCGTGCACGCGCAGCCGGGCCACGCCGCCGTCCGGGTAGATGGTCAGCCGGACGTGGGTGAAGCGCTTCGGGTTGTCGACGGTGAACAGGTTCTGGGTATCGCCACTGAGCGCCGACCGGGACACCAGCGGCGTCCACGTGGCCGCCTTCAGCTGCGTGGCGTCGGGATAACCGGGCAGCGAACACCCGTCGACCGACGCGTACGGCGGGAAGTTGCCGGTGAAGAACGACGTGTCGATGTCGATGCCCCGGACCACGCCGGGCGCGCCGAGCCGGATGATGACCCAGTCGTTCCCGCGTTCCCGCCGCCGCCGGGTCTCCCAGCCGTCGTACACCTGGCCGCGGTGGTCGAAGGTGCGTGTCGAGTGCGTCGGCCGGGCCGGCGAGAGCAGGTGGTCGGCGGCCGCGAAGAACTCGTCGTTGACCGCGACCACCCCGGCGCCGAACGCCCGGGACGCCAGGTCGATGTACTGGGTGTCGTCCATTCAGCTCTCCCTGGTCAGAAACCGGCCGTGTGGAGTCTCGCCGGTCACCGGCCGGCCACGCAGCCAAGTCGCGCGCACCACACCCGTAAGGGTCTGCCCGGCGTACGGCGTGACCGGGTTGCGGTGATGGAGCGCGGCCGGGTCGACGGTGAACGACGCGTCGGGCGCGAAGGCGACCAGGTCGGCGTCGGCGCCCACGGCCAGCCGGCCCTTGCGGCTCAGCCCGACCAGGTCGGCCGGGCGGCGCGCCATCCAGGACACCACGTCGGGCAGCGAGTGGCCCCGGGCCCGCGCCGCCGTCCAGATCACCGGCAGCCCGAGCTGGACCGAGGCGATGCCACCCCAGGCCGCCGCGAAGTCGCCGGTGTCCGGCCGCTTCAGCTCGGGCGTGCACGGCGAGTGGTCGCTGACCACGCAGGTGATCTCGCCGGCGGCCAGCGCCGCCCACAGCAGGTCGGCGTTGGCCGCCTCACGGATCGGCGGGCAGCACTTGAACTCGGTGGCGCCGGGCGGAACATGTTCGGCGGCCAGCGCCAGGTAGTGCGGGCAGGTCTCGGCGGTCACCCGCAGCCCCTCGGCCCGCGCCCGCCTGATCAGCGGCAGCGCGCCGGCGGCCGAGAGATGCAGGATGTGGACGCGCCGGCCGCCGGCCCGGGCCGCGTCGATGGCGGTGCGCACGGCGGCGTGTTCGGCCTCGGGCGGGCGCGAGGCCAGAAAATCCGGATACGCCGTGGAGGACGCCGCCTCGTGCAGGTGGAACGGGTCTTCGGCGTGGACGACGAACTGGGCGTCCACAGCGGACAGCGCGGCGGCCAGCTCGATCGGGCTGACCGGCGGGAACTCGGGCACCCCGGAATCGGCCAGGAACGCCTTGAACCCGAACACCCCGGCCTCGTGCAGGCCGGGCAGCGCGCCCGCGTTGCCCGGGATCGCGCCGCCCCAGAAGCCGACATCGACATGGCACTGCCCGGTGGCCGCCGCCTGTTTGACCCGCAGGGCGTCGACGTCGACCGTGGGCGGCAGGCTGTTCAGCGGCATGTCGACGATCGCGGTCACGCCACCGGCCGCGGCCGCCCGGGTGGCCGTCGCGAATCCCTCCCACTGGGTACGCCCGGGCTCGTTGACATGCACGTGGGTGTCGACCAGGCCGGGCAGCAGCGCGTCGTCACCGAGGTCGTGTTCCTCGGCCGCGTCGAGCACCGCGTCGTAGCCGGCCACCTCGACGATCACACCCTCGCGCACCCCGACGGCGGCCGGCCGTTCACCGTCGGCGGTGACGGCCCGGCGGGACCGGACGACGAGATCCATCATGACTGCGAGCTTAACGGCCGATCACCGACGGGCATGAGCGACAAAGGTCACTACTACGCCAGACGATGTAACGCGATACGATGCACCGCATGACGAAGCAATCGCCCGACGCGGGCGGGCTGGCGCGGTTCGGCGAGCCCGGCCTGCTGGTGCTGCTCGCGCTCAGCGACGGGCCGAAACACGGCTACGCCATCGTCGCCGACATCACCGACCGCACCGGTGTCGAACTCGGCCCGGGAACCCTCTACGGATCCCTCGCCAAGCTCGAGAAACTGGGCCTGATCGCCCCGCTGCCCAGCGAGGATCGGCGCCGTCCCTATGAGATCACCGACGCCGGGCGCGCCGCCCTGGCGACCCAGTTGCGGCTCTGGTCCCGGGTCGTCGAGACCGGCAAGGCGCGGCTGGCATGGACCTGACCCGGCTCCTCGTCGCCCTCCATCCGCCGGCCTGGCGCCGGCGCTACGGCGACGAGTTCGCCGCCCTGCTCGACGACACCCGGCTCACGCCCAGGGCCGTGGCCGACGTGGTGGCCAACGCGGCCCGGTTGCGGTGCGACGCCCACACCGAGGGCCTGCTGATCGTGGCGGCGCTGGCGGTGGCCACGGTGAGCCGGGTGATCGCCCACCGCGAGGGTTTCGCCGTCAACGTGCTGTGGGTTCCGGCGACCGTGCTCGGCGCGCTCACCCTGGCCGGCGCGGTCGGTCCCTGGGTGGCGCTGATCGTCCGGCGGTGGCGGCGCTCCCTGCCCCGGGCCGGCACGTACGGCGTCTTCGGCCTGATGGTCGTCCACCCGCTCGCGGTGCAGGGCGATCCGGGGCCCGAGGCGCGCACCGGTCTCATCGTGACGCTTGTCGGCGTCGCCGTGCTGGTGGCGCTGGTGGTGGCGATCGTCTCGAAGCGGTGGCGGCGCCCGGTGCTCCGGTTCCTCGGCCTGACCGCCGGCGGGTTGCCGGCGCTCTACCTGGTCGTCCGCGGCATCGCCGAGTTCTGGGTGATCGACTACGACAACCCGGCGAGCTATCGCGACGACTGGGGCGGCCCCAGCCTGCTCGGCGTCTTCGCCGTCCACACCGGACCGGCCGTCCTGATCCTCGCGGCCACGACGGTGTGGCTCGTGCGCCGGCTCCGGCGGGAACCGGTCGCCCGGAGCGAGTGAGATGGACGACCCGTGCGTCGGTTCAGACGAAGGCGAGCAGTTCCTCGCGGGTGAAGCTGACGTCGGTGAGTGCGCCGCAGTCGAGGCCGCGCAGCAGGAATCCGGCCAGGGCGCGGGCGGTGGCCGGCTCGTCGGCGATGCCGCCGGACTGGCGGTCGAGGTAGCGGCGCAGCCGGCTGATCGCGGCGTCGCGGCCGTCGGCGTAGAAGCCGTAGACCGCGGCGTAACGGGTCGGCAACTGGGCCGGGTGCAGGTCCCAGCCCTGGTAGAAGCCGCGTTCCAGCGATCGCCGGACGAGCCGGTGGTGCAGCTCCCAGGCCGCGCGGATCTCGGCCGGCGACCCGACCGGCAGAACGTTGGTCGAGCCGTCGCTCAGGCGCACGCCGGTCTGTGCGGCGGCCGCCTGCATCACCGCCTTGGCGTGGTCGGCCGCCGGGTGGTCCATCGACTGGTATGCCGCCGCGACACCGGCCGCGGCGCTGTAGTCGTAGGTGCCGAAATGCAGGCCGGAGCAGCGCCCCTCGGCCGCCGTGATCAGCTTCGCCACCGTCGCGGCGCCGTCGGCCCCGAGCACCGCCGCCGGCAGTTCCACCTGGATCTCGAAGTGCAGCGTGGTCCCGTACGCCCGGTCGAGCCGGTCGCACAGCGCGACCATCGCGTGAACCTGGGCCGGGCCGCTCACCTTGGGCAACGTGATCGTGAACGGCTCGCCGTAGGCGGTCAGGAACAGGTCGAGGGTGCGCAGCGCGCGGCGCCGGGTGGCCGCCTCCAGCGACTTGATGCGGATGCCGGCGAACGGCACCCGGATGCCCTCGTGGAGCGCGGCGGCGGCCGACTTCACCGCCGCGTCCTCGGTCGCGTCGTCACGCACCCCGTACCCGTCCTCGAGGTCGACCCGCAGATCTTCGATCGGCTCCGCGCGCAGCTTGGCCTCGACCCGCTCGGCGTGGCCGAACGGCCACTCCTGGCCGTGCAGGGCCGCCAGCGCGGAAGCCCGCCACCCGTCGACCAGGTCGGGCGTGACCTGGTCGGCCGGCACGTACACGGTGTGTACCGGCTGGCGGCCCGCGCGCTCACCCGGGTAACGAGCTTTCAGGAACGCGTCGTGATCGGCGAGCAGCTCGTCGATCTGCCGATAGTCGCCGTCGTCGAGGCGCATCAGTCGATGCTGTCGTACGCCGCGGTGGTGAGGAAGTCGGCGAAGTCGTCGGCCAGCGCGACCCGTTCGAAGAGCTTGCGGGCGTCGTCGAAGCGGTTGCCCGGCCCCGGCGCGATCTTGGCGAGCTCCTCGTCCTCGATGCGCTGCACCAGCTCGGCGGTGATCGGCGTGCCGTCGGGCAGCGTGACGCCGTTGTGGATCCACTGCCAGATCTGCGAACGCGAGATCTCGGCCGTGGCCGCGTCTTCCATCAGGTTGTTGATGGCCACGGCGCCGTTCCCGCGCAGCCACGCCTCCAGGTACTGCAGGCCGACCGACACGTTGCCGCGCAGCCCGTCCTCGGTCACCGAGCCCGGGGTGGCGGCCACGTCGAGCAGCTGGCCGGCGGTCACCGACACGTCGTCGCGGCGGCGCTCGACCTGGTTGGGCCGGTCACCGAGGACCCGGTCGAAGATCTCGGTGCAGACGGGTACGAGGTCGGGGTGCGCCACCCAGGACCCGTCGAAGCCGTCGCCCGCCTCGCGTTCCTTGTCCTCCCGCACCTTGCCGAGCGCGACCTCGTTCACCGCCGGGTCGCGCCGGGACGGGATGAACGCCGCCATGCCACCCATCGCGAAGGCGCCGCGCTTGTGACACGTCGACACCAGCAGTTCGGTGTACGCCCGCATGAACGGCGCCGTCATCGTCACCGACGCGCGGTCGGGCAGCACCATCGACGGGTTGTCCCGGAAGTACTTGATGATGCTGAACAGGTAGTCCCAGCGGCCGGCGTTCAGCCCCGAGATGTGCGGGCGCAGGGCGTGCAGGATCTCGTCCATCTCGAACGCGGCCGGGATCGTCTCGATGAGCACGGTGGCGCGGATCGTGCCGACCGGGATGCCGAGCGTCTCCTGCGCGTGGGTGAACACGTCGTTCCACAGGGCCGCCTCGCGGTGCGACTCCATCTTGGGCAGGTAGAAGTAGGGTCCGCGGCCGCGGTCGAGCAGTTCCCGGGCGTTGTGGAAGAAGTAGAGGCCGAAGTCGACCAGCGCGCCGACGGCCGGTTCGCCGTCGACCGTCAGGTGGCGCTCGTCCAGGTGCCAGCCGCGGGGACGCATGACGATCGTGGGGTACGGGCCGCCGTTCAGCTCGTACGTCTTCTTGTCGGTCTGAAGGGTGACCGTCTCGCGGATCGCGTCGTAGAGGTTCTGCTGACCGTCGACCACGTTGGCCCAGTGCGGTGTGTTCGCGTCCTCCAGGTCGGCCAGCCAGACCTTGGCGCCGGAGTTGAGCGCGTTGACGGTCATCTTCCGCTCGGTCGGGCCGGTGATCTCGACCCGCCGGTCGGTGAGCGCGGGCGGCGCGGCCGGGACCGTCCAGTCGCCGGCCCGGATCGCCGCGGTCTCGGGCAAGAAGTCGAGGGGCGTCCCGGCGGCGATCGCGGCCCGGCGCTCGGCGCGGGCGGCGAGCAGCTCGTTGCGCCGCGGCCGGAACCGCCGGTTCAGGTCTTCGACGAACGCCACGGCCTCGGCGGACAGGATCTCGGTCACGACGGAGTGCTCCCCTCACGGACTGCGGATCTCCCCCTCACCGTAACGGCAGAACGGGGCAGCGGCCTCCGCGAGACCGAAGTCTCTGGGGATGCGGAGGCCGCTGCCTTTCCGGAGGGGAACGGAGGTCCTAGAAACCGCCGGCGCAGACCGGCCAGTTGCCGTCGGTGCTGCGGCCGGTCTCGCCGCCCGCCCCGGCGCACCAGAACTGGGCGGGTGCGCCCTTCGGGGTGTCGACCTGGCGCTTGGCGTCGCCGACGATCATCCGGAACCCTTCCGGGAACGGCTTGGTCGCGGTCGGGTCCTTGAGGCGCGAGCCGTAGTAGACGGTCACGCCGTGCGGGTCGACCGGCTGACCGTTCTCCAGCAGCGTGGGGATCCAGTAGGCCGAGAAGTCGTCGTCCGCCGGGTCACAGGTGGTGGCCGGGTTGGCGAACAGCGACTCGTTGGTGGTGGCGGCGCCGGCGCTCTTGTTGCCCCAGAACGTGTGCAGGTGCGAGGCGCCGGGCATGCCGGGGAAGACGATCGGGTCGTCCGGCCGGCGGTGGCTGATCGTGCAGGAGGCGTTGAACTCGGGCACCCGGACGTTGCCCGCGGGGACGGGCTGGGCCGGCGTGGCCTCGTACTCAGCCAGTTACTTGTCCCACTGGCCTGGTCGATGGGCACCCAGCCGTCACCGGTGGCCGGCGGAGAACTGGCGGGTGTGGTCGGCGGCGTCGATGCGGGATCGGCCGTTGCCCCGGTGTCCGACGTGCCTTCCACCTGCGCGCCGGACTGCGCGGCAGAACGCTCGGCCTCGACCCGCCCGGGCGTCGCGACCGTGTCGGCGCCCGCGTTCGCCACCACGATCACACTGGCCGCCAAGGCGCCGGTAATCGTTGCGGCCAGAATCAGCCTGGTCTTCTTTCTCGGCATTGCCGCATTCCATCCCTGGGGGTTTCTCACCAGGGAGTATGTGAATCACCAAGAGCTGTATCAAGCTGCGGAGAAAGACTTAGGAATAACACTTTTCTGCGTCGCAGGTGGCCGCGGAGCAGCCATTCGATAACTGCTTTCCGGTTTAAGTCTTCCTTAACTTGCGGGCCACGCGCCGGGCCGCCCGGGCCAGCTCACGCGCGTCGGCGTGCACCAGACTGCCACGCTCCACCACCGGACGCCCACCCACCAGCGCCAGCTCCACCTCGGCCGGCGGCCCGAACACCAGCGCCGCCACCCTGTCGTCGATGCCGTCGTGACCCAGGTCGTCCAGCTTCCACAGCACCAGGTCGGCCAGCTTGCCCCGCTCCAGCGAACCGATCTGGTCCGACCGGCCCAGGCAGCGCGCCCCGCCCATGGTGCCCATCCGCAGCGCCTCGCGGGCGTCCAGCGCCCCCGGACCGCCGCGCAGCCGGGCCGTGTAGAGCGCCTGCCGCAGCTCGGCGCCCAGATGTGACACCTCCTGCGAGGCGGCGCCGTCCACACCCAGACCGACCGGCACCCGGTGGTCGAGCAGCTCGCGGACCCGGGCCATGCCCGCACCCAGCCGGGCGTTCGACGACGGGCAGTGCGCCACCCCGGTGCCGGTCGCGCCCAGCCGCTCGATCGCCTTGTCGTCCAGATGCACGCCGTGCGCGAGCCAGACGTCGTCGCCGAGCCAGCCGAGACGTTCCGCGTACTCGACCGGGGTGCAGCCGAACCGCTCCTGGCAGAAGGCCTCCTCGTCGTCGGTCTCGGCCAGGTGCGTGTGCAGGCGTACGCCCTTGCGCCGGGCCAGCGTGGCCGCCTCGCTCATCAGCCGCTCGGTCACCGAGAACGGCGAGCAGGGCGCCACCGCGATCTGGAGCATCGCGTCGTCCGACGGATCGTGCCAGCGGTCGATGGCCGCCTCGGTCGCCGCGAGCGCCTCGTCGGTGTCCTCGACCACGTTGTCCGGCGGCAGGCCGCCGTCCTTCCGGCTCAGGTCCATCGAGCCGCGGGCCGGGTGGAAGCGCAACCCGATCAGCCGGGCCGCCTCGATCTCCGCGGCCAGCACGTCGCCGCCGTCGCGGGGGAAGACGTAGTGGTGGTCCATGCTGGTCGTGCAGCCGGACAGCGCCAGCCAGCCCAGACCGGCGCCGGCCGCCGCGCCGACCACCTCGGCGTCCAGCCGCCCCCAGATCGGATAAAGCGTGGTCAGCCAACCGAAGAGGGTGTCGTTGAGCGCCAGGCCGCGGGTCGCCCACTGGTAGAGGTGATGGTGCGTGTTCACCAGGCCCGGCGTGACCAGCCCCCCGGTGCCGTCCACGTGTCGTTGTTTGCCCTGGTAGCGGCCCGCGTGGCCGGGACCGACGGCGAGAATCCGGCCGTCGTCGCCGACCACCACGTGCCCGTCGGCGTACTCGGTGCCGTCGGCGTCGACCGTCGCGACGGCCACGTTCTCGATGATGATCACGAATGCCACGCTTCCAGGGCCGGTGGCGCGTCGTCGCGGGTCACGGTTCCTTCGATCAGGCCGTACGGGCGGTCGCCGGCCTGGAACACCTCGCCCGGGTTGTCCAGCCCGAAGGGACTCAGGTCGACCAGGTAGTGGTGCTTGTTGGGCAGGGCCAGCCGGATCTCAGCGACCTCGGGGCACTGCTCCAGCACGGCCTTGCCCATGGCGTAGAGCGTCTGCTGCAACGAATAGCTGTAGGTGTTCACGAACGCGTCCGTCAGCGCTCGCTCGATGAGAGAGCGAACGTTCTTTCGCTCAGCCAGCCGCCACCTGGCGTTGACCTCGGTCGCCAGGATGCGGTCCGTCGTCTCGGGCAGCGTCGTGTAACGATCGCGCGGGAAACTGTGAAATTCCGAGTCGGTCGTGTTCATCAGGACCAGGCCCTCGATGCCGCCGACGACCTGCTCCTGGTCGCCCACGACGGTCACCATGGTCAGTTCGATGTGGTCGCCGCGCCGCCGGAACGAGTGCGGACCGAGGCGCTCCCACCCGTACCCCCGGATCGTGATCGTCGCGCCCTTGATCTGTGGCTGCGTGGCGATGAAGTAGCGCGCCAGTCGCAGCCCGAACTCCTCGGGCTGGGCGAGCTCGTCGCGATGCGAACGCGCGAAGGCGTACACCGTGTTCTTCATCGTGTCGGTGGGCAGGACGCCGCGGTTGTCGCCCGTCTCGTGCGTCGCGGCGAGGTCGCCGGACAGGGCGACGCTGACGTTGAGGTCGGTGAGCACATGCGTGGCGCTGTCGCGGCCGACGTGGACCAGGCGCACCTCCGCCTTGCCGTACCGGTTCGGTCCGAGCGTGATCGCCACGCGTCAGCTCCCTCGATAGGTGGTGTAGCCATAGCGGCTGAGCAGCAACGGCACGTGGTAGTGGCGGGCCGGGTCGTGCACGTGGAACGCAACCGTGATCTCCGGGAAGAACGATTCGCCCTTCAGGTACGGCTCCACATAGAACAGCAGCCGGTAACCGCCGGCCTGCCAGTCGTGCATCGGCACCCGGAACCGCAGCCGCCCGTCGGTGTCGGTGTCGCCCTCGTCGACCGTCCGCCAGCCGTCGTGGTCCCGGCGCTCCAGCCGCACGTAGACGCCGCGGGCCGGCTCACCGGCGACGGTGTCCAGGATGTGCGTGGAGATCCGCGCGTGGATCTCCGGCTCGGTACCGTCATTCGAGGGCATCCAGCAGCCTCCCCAGGCGCAACATGGCGATCTTCTTGAGTTCCCCCTGCGTCACGCGCCGTTCGGTGGCCTCGTCATGGCCCAGCCGCTCCTTGGCCGCGGCCACGATCTCGTCCTCCGTGCGGCCGCTCGCGAAGATCAGGAAGACACGGCCGAAGCGCTGCTCGTACGCCCGGTTGGCCTCGATCAGCTCCGGGCTCTTCCGGGCTTGCTGCTGTTCCCGCCGCGACCACGCCGCCTCCTGGCTGTCGCCCTTCGGGGGGTCGCCGATCCGCGGGTGCGCGGCCAGGGCCTGCGCCACGTCGTCCCAGCTCAAGGCATCTGCGGCGGTTGCGGCCGCGGTCTCAAGAGCGGCCCGGTCCGGGTACGGGCGACCGGCCGCGATCGCCCCGGCCCAGGCCGGCGCGGCGCAGCAGGCCAGCAGCTCCTGCTCGGTCGGCTCCCGCATCCGCGCCTTCTTTCCGGTCCTCGGCTGTGCTTGGCAGTCTCCGGCCTCGATCAAAGCAAACCCGGGCGGTGAGACGCACCTGTTTCCCCGCCATTTCACGGACGTGCACCAGACTGTGCCGGTGCCGCTCGACTTGCCCGACCTGCCCGTCCGCTCCGCGCTGCCCGCTCTGGCCGAGGCGCTGACCTCGCGGGGGGCCGCGGTGCTGGTCGCGCCCCCCGGCACCGGCAAGACCACCCTGGTGCCACTCGTCCTGGCCGGCCTCTCTTCCTCCGCCGACCTACCCTCCTTCGCGGTCGCCGGGCGCATCGTGGTCGCCGAGCCGCGGCGGGTCGCGGCCCGGGCGGCCGCGCGGCGGATGGCCTCGCTGCTCGGCACCCAGGTCGGCGGCGTGGTCGGTTACTCGGTGCGCGGCGACCGCCGGGTCTCGGCCGAGACCAGGATCGAGGTGGTCACCACCGGCGTTCTGGTGCGGCGGTTGCAACGAGACCCCGAGCTGTCCGGTACGGCCACCGTCATGCTCGACGAATGCCACGAACGGCATCTCGACGCCGACCTGGCCCTGGCCTTCCTGACCGAGGTGCGCGAGACGCTCCGCCCCGACCTGAAGCTCATCGCCACCTCGGCGACGGCCGCCACCGAACGCCTGTCCGACCTGCTGTCGGCGCCGGTGGTGACCGCCACCGCGCCGATGTTCCCGGTCGAGATCCGGTGGACGCCGCCCGGGTCCGGACGCCTCCTCGATCACATCGCCACGGTCGTCCGCGGTGTCACCGCCCCCGGCGACGTGCTGGTGTTCCTGCCCGGGGTCCGCGAGATCACCACGGTGGCCGGCCTGCTGCGTGGCCTCGACGCCGACGTGATCCCGCTGCACGGCCGCCAGTCCGCCGCCGACCAGGATGCCGCCCTGCGCCCCGGCCCGCGCCGCCGCATCGTCCTGGCCACCGCGGTCGCCGAGAGCAGCCTCACCGTCCCCGGCGTCCGGGTCGTGGTCGACGCCGGCCTGAGCCGGGTGCCGCGGATGGACCACTCCCGCGGCCTGGGCGCCCTGGTCACGGTCCCGGTGAGCCGGGCCTCGGCCGAACAACGAGCGGGCCGGGCCGGCCGCGAGGCGCCCGGAGTCGTATTCCGCTGCTGGTCCGAGGCCCAGCACCACCGCCTGCCGGCCCACCCCGAACCCGAGATCGCCACCGCCGACCTGACCTCGTTCGCCCTGGACCTGGCCCTGTGGGGCCACCCGACCGGCGCCGGGATGGCCCTTCCCGACCAGCCACCACCCGGCGCCCTGCAGTCGGCGATGACCACCCTGCACGACCTGGGCGCGGTCGCCGAAGACGGCCGCCCCACTTCACGCGGCCACGCTCTGGCCCGCGCCGGCATCCACCCCCGCCTGGCCCGGGCCCTGCTCGACGGCGCCCCTCTGGTCGGCCGGCGCCGAGCCGCCGAGATCGTCGCCGTCCTCGACGAGAACCGCACCGCCGGCGACGACCTCCTGGCCGCCTGGCGCCAGTCCCGCCGCGACAACACCCCGACCTGGCGAACCGAGGTCCGCCGCCTCACCTCCGCCATCCCGCCCACCCCGGCACCGGTCGCCTCGGAAGCGGGCGGCGGGCAGGGCGGCGCGGGCGCCTCGGAAGCGGGCGGTGCGATGGCTGATGATGTGGCGGCCGGGCTGGTGGTGGGGCTGGCGTTCCCGGAGCGGGTGGCCCGGGTGCGGGAGCCGGGCGGGCGGACCTATCTGATGGCCGGGGGAACGGCTGCGGATCTGGCCGTGGGTAGTCCGCTCGCCGGGGCGGCCTGGCTGGTCGTCGCGGCCGCGGACCGGGATGCGGGAGCGCGGAGTGCGCGGATCCGGTCGGCCGTACCCATCGACGAAGTCACCGCCCGCGAAGCCGCCGCCACCCTGCGAAGCTCAGCCACCGAGATCGCCTGGGTCGACGGCGACGTCGTGGCGCGGTCGGTCGACCGGCTCGGCGCGATCGTCCTCACCGAGCGGCGGCTCGACCGGCCCGACCCGGCGAAGCTCCGCGCCGCCCTGCTCGACGGGCTGCGCAAGGACGGCCTCGGCCTGCTCACCTGGAGCCGCACCGCCACCGACCTCCGGGAGCGACTGGCCTTCGCGCGGGCGGCCCTCGGCGACCCGTGGCCGGCGGTCGACGACGAGTCGCTGCTGACCGCCGCCGAGCACTGGCTGGGCCCCGACCTGACCCGCGCCCGCCGCCGCGCCGACCTGGCCCGCATCGACGTGGCCACCGCCCTGCGCCGGCTGCTGCCCTGGTCGGTGGCCGGCCGCCTCGACGACGTGGCGCCCGAGCGGCTGCCGGTGCCGAGCGGCTCGCGGGTCCGGGTGTCCTACGCCGACCCGGCGGCGCCGGTGCTGGCCGTCAAGCTGCAGGAGACCTTCGGCTGGCGGGACGCGCCCCGCCTGGCCGACGGGCGCATCCCGGTGCTGCTGCACCTGCTGTCCCCCGCGGGCCGGCCGGTCGCGGTGACCGCCGACCTGGCCTCCTTCTGGGCCTCGGGCTACCAGCAGGTCCGCGCCGAGCTGCGCGGCCGCTACCCCCGGCACCCCTGGCCCGAGGACCCGACCACCGCCGCGCCGACGGCCCGGACCAACCGCCCTCACCGCCGCTGACCATGCGATGTGGAGCAACCCATCCGCTCCGCCACCTCCACGGCCGGGCCGAACAGGTCCACGGAGTGGCCGCCGACGCTCAGCCGCTCGGCCGGCGTGGACGGTCGTAGTTCGATCGAAGGACTTGCCTTCACAAAAGCCATGCATGCCCCACAACATGAGGAAAGGGCTGGTGAAGTGGGTCGTCGGCCTGAGCGCAGGCGTACAGCCAGTGCTCGAGGTGAGGCGGAGGTCTGACCATGACTGTTGACGAATCCGGCGCTGTGCCACCGCCGGCCCACTGGTCCGGCCGGGTGACCGACTACCCCGATGATTCCTCGATCGTGGATCTGTTCGCGCGGCAGGTGGCGAGGTGTCCGGACGCGACCGCGGTGGTCGATGGCGATCGCTGTGTCACGTACGCGGAACTCGATCGATGGTCCGACGCGTTGGCCGCCCGGCTGTCCGAGGCCGGGGTGCGGGCCGGCGACACCGTGGGCCTGCTGGGCGAGCGGTGCGCCGAGGCGCCGGCCGGGATGCTTGCCATCATGAAGGCCGGTGCGGCCTACGTGCCGCTGGATCCTGAGGATCCGGCCGGCCGGCTCAGGACGTTGATCGAACAGGTCGGAATCCGGCACGTGATCAGATTGCCGGGCACCGCGGGGATCCTGGAGGATGTCGCCTCGGTCGCCGCCACGGACCATTTCGAGGGAAGGCCGCCGCGGCACGCAACCGGCGGTGGCGATCTGGCCTACATCATGTTCACCTCCGGGTCGAGCGGTGTGCCGAAGGCCGTTGCCGTGCCGCATCGCGCCGTCGCACGGCTCGTGGTCGGCGCCGACCACCTTCGGATCACTCCGGCCGATCGGATCTCGAACACCGGCCATCCGGCGTTCGACGCGTCAGTGTTCGAGATCTGGGGCGCGCTGCTCAACGGCGCCCGACTGGTGATCGTGGACCAGGCCACCCTGCTTGATCCGATTCGGCTGGACGAGTTGTTCACACGTGCCGGCGTCACGGTCGCGTGGCTGACCGCCGGCGTGTTCCACCAGTGCGCGCGGACTCTGCCGGGCATGTTCGCCGGGTTGCGCTGCCTGATCGCGGGTGGCGACGTGCTCGACACGGCCCTGGTGCGACGGGTGCTGGCCGGCGCGCCGCCGGAGCGGCTGCTCAACGGCTACGGACCGACCGAGAACACCACCTTCTCGACGACCCGCCACATCACCGATGTGCCGGAGGGGACGGCACGGATTCCGATCGGACGCCCCGTGGCCAACTCCACCTGCCACATCCTGGACGATGATGGCCGGCCGGTGCCGGTCGGCGTCGAAGGCGAGCTCTGGGTCGGCGGCGACGGCGTCGCGCTGGGATACGTCAATGATCCCGCGCTGACCGCCGAGCGGTTCGTGCCGGATCCGTTGGGCCGCCGCCCCGGCGCGCGACTGTTCCGTACCGGTGACCGGGCTCGTTGGTTGCCGGACGGCGACATCGACTTCCTCGGCCGCCGGGACCGGATGGTGAAGATCCGCGGTTTCCGGGTCGAGCTGGACGAGATCGAGGCGGTTCTCGCCGGCGCGGACGGTGTTGCCGCCGCGGCCGTCGTGGTCACCGGCGACGACCCGGACACGCGGATGATCGTCGCCTATTACCAGCCGGATCGCGGCTCGGCGCCGGACCGAACGGTGAGCGAGCCGGGAGGAGTGACAGTGCCGGAACTCAGGGCGTTCCTTGCCGCCCGCCTCCCGCACTTCATGCTCCCCGCGCGGATCGTCCCGCTGGACCGCCTTCCGCTGGCCGCCACGGGCAAGGTCGACCGGTCCTCGCTCGCGGTGCTCGCGTCCGGCACTTCGCGTGGCACGGACCGCGCGGACAGCGATTCGTCGGCCGTCCGCCGGCCGGGGACACCGATCGAAGTGGGTCTCGCGCGGCTGTGGGCGGAAGTCCTCGACGTGGAGCCGGACGCGGTCGGTCTCGAGGACAGCTTCTTCGACCTGGGCGGCAACTCCTTGCTGGCGGCGCGCCTGTTCGTCCGGTTACAGACGATCTTCGGTGTCGATCGGTCCCAGGGCCGGTTCCTGACCTCGCGGCTGCTGGCCGACCCGACCCTCGCCGCCTGCGCGGCCGCGGTGCAGGAGGCGCGGACCGGCCTCCTCGACCAGAACAGCGCCGCGCTGGATCCCGACTTCCGGCGTGAGAGCGGACTCGACGCCGAGTTCGGGACCATCCCGGGGCCGGACGGCCCGCCGCCGATGGTGGCTCGGCCACGGTCGCCGGCCGATCACGACCGGATCATCGCGCCGCGGCGCTTCCAGGGCGGGGCGATTCTGTTGACCGGTGGCACCGGTTTCCTCGGCGGCTATCTGTTACGCCGGTTGCTGACGAACACCGATGCGGAGGTCTACTGCCTGGTCCGTGCGGCCGACGAGGACCGGGCCCGACGCCGGTTGGTGGATGGGCAGCAGCGGTACGGGCTCGGCGATCTTCCCGCCGACCGGGTGCGTCCGCTGGCCGGCGACCTCGGTCGTCCGCGTCTCGGGCTGTCGGCCGCGGAGTTCGACGGGCTGGCCGATCGGTTGGATCTCGTCCTGCACGCCGGCGCCTACGTGAACTTCACCTACCCCTACTCCCAGCTGGCGCCGGTCACGGTCGGCGGCACACGGGAGATCGTGCGACTCGCGATGCCGAGGCGCATCCCCGTGCATTTCGTGTCCACATTGGCTGTGCTGGCCGGCTTCGGGGCGGCGGGGGTGCGTGACGTGGCCGAGGACACGCCGCTGGCCTACCCGGAGTACCTGTTCATGGGCTACACCGAGACCAAGTGGGTGGCCGAGACAGTGCTGCGCCGTGCGGCACGCGATGGACTGCCGGTTGGGATCCACCGTCCGTACGAGGTGTCCGGCGATCTAGCACACGGGGCGTGGAATCTGGAGAACGCCACGTGCGCGTTGCTGCGGCTGATCGTCGACACGCTCATCGCGCCGGACATCGAACTGTCGCTCGATCTTGTGCCGGTCGACGTGCTGGCGGCGCAGATCGTGCACATCGCGCTGACCCGTACCCAGGAGACACGCACCTATCATCTGACCAATCCGAGGCCGGCGACGCTGCCCGACATGACCGAGGTCCTACGTGAGCAGGGCTACCGGATCCGCACGCTGCCGTTCGACGAGTGGGTGAACCGGGCGGTGGCGTTCGTCGCCGACAACCCCCGGCACCCGTTCACCCCGTTCGTGCCGCTCTGGGTTGATCGGTGCCCGCGCAGCGGTCTCGTGGTCAAGGAGATGTACTTCACCGCGCACTTCCCCCGTTTCGCTCGGAGCAATGCCGAGAGGGCGCTGGCGGGATCGGCCCTCTCGACGCCTCCGGTCGATGCCGCGCTGCTGCACCACTACGTGCGCTTCTTCCAGCGGTGCGGGTATTTCCCGGCCCCCGGCGCCGGCCGGGAGATCACCGGCGCGCGCCACGGAACGGCATGACCAGCCCGGAACGGCTGCCCCGGCTGGCTGTCGTGCTCGATTTCGGCTCCGCCAGCCCGATGAGCATCCTCGCCTCCGCCCGCGCCCTGGCCGAGATCGTCTTCCTGTGCGACCGGGACCTGCCTCACGTCCGGCCGCTCTTCGACGAGCTTCGTACGCTGGCACAGGTCGGTGACATCACCGGCCTGACCGACGACGAGATTCTCGCCCTACCGGAATGCGCGGGCCTCGCCGGCATTGTCACGTTCAGCGAGAGCCAGATCAGGCGGACCGCTGCCCTCGCCGATCGTCTCGGTCTGACCTTCCTCGACGTGCACACCGCTGCGGCGGTGACCGACAAGTACACGCAACGCCGGATACTCGCCGAGTCATCCGTGCAGCACACCGAATGCCGCATCGTACGCGATCTCGCTGACCTTGATCCGGCTCTGGACGCGGTCGGTCTTCCGGCGGTTCTGAAGCCCCGCCACGGCGCGGCCAGCGCACGCACCTGCACGGTCCGCAGCCGGCAGGAGGCCGCCGGACGGTACCGGGCTTTCACGGATCCGGCGGCAGGGGGCGCCGGCATCGATTTCGTCGTCGAGCAGCTGCTGGCCGGCGACTCCTCGGTCGCCGGAGCGGACTGGGCCGACTACGTCTCGGTCGAGTCGATGACCTCGCACGGCGACATCCGGCACGTCGAGGTGACCGGGAAGTTCCCCCTCGCCCCACCACTGAGGGAGACGGGTTACGTGGTGCCCAGCACGCTGAGCGAGGACCGGCGGGAGGAAGTGCTGACACTGACCGGATCGGCTCTCGCGGCCCTCGGAGTACGGCACGGAATCACCCACACGGAGATCAAGTTCACCCCTGACGGTCCACGGATCATCGAGGTCAACGGCCGGCTCGGCGGATACGTCGCCGATCTGGTGCGACGCGCACGTGGATTCGACCTCGTACGGGCCGCGCTGACAATAGCCCTGGGGCGGCCCTGCCCCCCGCCGCCGCCCACGGCGTACCGGCGGCACGCGTTCCAGTACTTTCTCACTCCGCCCATGGACGCGGTCGCGTTGCGGCGTCTCGACGGGCTCGACGAACTCGGCCGCGCCACCGGTATCCACCTCATCGAGATCTTCGTGGAGCCGGGTGCGGCACTGGACTGGCGGCAGGGCACGCTCACGTATCTGGGCATCGTGCACGGGTCCGCGTCGGCTCACCAAGAAGTACGGCGCCTGGTGGACCTTGTCGACCGGACCCTGCACATCGAGTACGAGAACTCGTCCGGCAGCCCGGAAACTGAGACGGCCTGATTACGCAGGGTGGTAGCGTCATTTCACCGTAGCTAGTGCGTAACCGGGGGCCGCCATGTCAACGAGTCCTGCGGTCAGCGCGCAGCCTCGGCCGCCACGAGGCATCGCGGTCCTGAGGCAACTCCTCGCCCGGGCGGCCCCGGCGGCGCTGCGCCGAGCGCTGGCGGCCGCCGTTGTGGCCAGCTCAGCGCTCGGCTGCCTGCTCGTCTTCGACCACGCCGACCGGTCGACCGCGATGCTGATCGCCACCCAGGTGGCCGTGCTCGGCGGTTTCGGGGTGTACGCGTTGAACATCGTCAGGCGCGCGGACCGAGCCCGTGTCGAAGCACAGGACGAGGCGGCCGCCAGTCACAACCAGTTACAGAAGCTGATTGACAACACCGGGTCGAACATCTACATGAAGCGGGTCGACAACGGCCAGTACCTGCTCGTCAACAAGGAGTGGGAGCGGTTGTTCGGGGTCACCCGAGACCACGTGATCAACCTTACCGACCACGGCGTCTTCCCCGCCGAACTCGCAGACCAGCTGCGGCAGAACGATCTCCGGGTCGCGGCGGGGAACAAGTCGGTCCAGTACGAGGAGACAGCGGAGGGCATCGACGGCGAGCGCACCTACATCTCCGTCAAGTTTCCCGTGCTCGACAGCGCCGGCGACCCTTACGCCGTGTGTGGCATTTCCACTGATATCACGGAGCGTAAGCGCGCCGAGGACGAGGTACGACGACTCAACGCGAGCCTCGAGACCCGGGTTCTGCAGCGCACGGCTGAGCTGGAGGCGTCCAACAAAGAACTCGACGCGTTCGCATACTCGGTCTCGCACGATCTACGGGCGCCGCTGCGCTCACTGCACGGGTTCAGCGACGCGCTGCTCGAGGACTACGGCGACGTTCTCGACGACGGCGGCAAGGACTACCTGCGCCGGTTGCAGCGCAATGTGGGACGCATGGGCCGGATGATCGACGACCTGCTCAGTCTGTCCCGGGCCACCCGAGCCGACCTGGAGCGCCGCGAGATCGACCTCACGGCGATGAGCCAGGACGTCGTGACCGAGCTGCGGGCGGCCGATCCGCCCCGCGATGTCACGCTCGTCGTCCCGGACGGCCTTGTCGCTGAAGCCGATCCTCAACTCCTACGGCTCGCCCTCCAGAATCTTCTGGCCAACGCCTGGAAGTTCACCGGCAAACGGCCCGACGCGGTCATCGAAGTGGGCCAGGCCGTCCGCTCCGGTGAGACCTTCTTCTTCGTACGTGACAACGGCGTGGGCTTCGACATGGCCTATGCCGACAAGCTCTTCGATGCCTTCCAGCGGCTGCATACGACCGCCGACTTTCAGGGCACCGGCATCGGGCTCGCGATCGTGGCTCGCGTCGTCCGACGTCACGGTGGCCACATCTTCGCTGAGGCCGAGGTCGGCCACGGCGCGACGTTCTACTTCAACCTGATGAGCGGGGCAAAGGGGAAGCCATGACCGTCGACGGCAAGATCCTGATCATCGACGACAGCCCGGACGACGTGACTCTCACGTTACGTGCGCTGAGAAAGAACAACATCACCAACCCCGTGGAGATCGCCGCCGACGGCGAGGAGGCATTGCGGCACCTGTTCCCGCCGGGCGAACCGCCCGCAGGCCGCACCGATGCGCTGCCCGCACTGGTACTGCTGGACCTGAACATGCCCAAGGTCAGTGGCCTGGAGGTGCTGCGCAGCATCCGCTCCGATCCCCGTACCAAGTATTTGCCGGTGGTCGTCCTCACCACGTCGACCGAGGAACGCGACATCGTGAACACCTACGACCTCGGAGCCAACAGCTTCGTACGGAAACCGGTCGCCTTCGACGAATTCCTGGAGGCGGTGCGCGTGCTGGGCATGTACTGGCTGCTGGTGAACCGACCGGCGGGACGGCTTCATGACTGACGAGCCGGACGACATCCGGCTGCTGCTGATCGAGGACAGCGAAGACGACGCCGTCCTCGTGGCTAACCGTCTGCGCCGCACCGGTCTGCGCGTCGCCTACGAACGCGTCGAGACCGCCGAGGCGATGTCCGCCGCTCTACTCCACCAGGCACCCGACATCGTGATCTCCGACAACGGGATGCCCGCGTTCAACGCGGAGGCGGCGCTGCGGTTGCTCCGTGAAACCGGACTGGATGTGCCTTTCATCGTCGTCTCCGGTCAGATCGGCGAGGAGTCCGCCACCGCGCTGATGCGTGCCGGCGCACATGACTTCGTACTCAAAGACAAACTCGCTCGCCTCGGTCCCGCAGTGCAACGCGAGCTGCGCGAAGCACGCGACCGCCAGGATCGGCGGCGAGCACAGGCGGCGCTGCGCGACAGCGAAGAACGGTTCCGGCTGGTAGCGGAGAACCTCCAAGACGTGCTGTTCCGATTCCGGCCCGGCCCGGTACCCGCACTGGAATACATCAGCCCCGCCATAGCCACGGTCACCGGGCTGTTGCCGGACGAGCTGTACGAGCAGCCGGAACTGCTCTTCAACATCTTGGAACCGGAAGACCGCGACCTCATGCGGCGGTCCTGGCAGTCGCCGCCGGACGGTCCCCTCACCCTGCGCTGGTCGCGGCCCGACGGCAGTCGCGCCTATGCCGAACAGCGGCTCGTCACGGTGTACGACGCCGGCGTACCGACCGCCGTCGAGGGCATTCTCCGAGACATCACCGAACAGGTCGAGGCCGCCGAGCAACGACAGGAACTCGAGCGGAAGCTGCACCAGGTGGAACGGCTGGACTCCCTCGGCCAGCTCGCCGGCGGCGTCGCGCACGACTTCAACAACCTCCTCGGCGTGATCGGTGGCTACACCAATTTCGTGCTCGACGAACTCGGCCCCGACCATCCGTGCCGTCCGGACCTGGAAAACATCGACCATGCCGCCCGGCGGGCCGCCGCTCTGACCCGCCAGCTGCTCATCTTCAGCCGACTGCAACCGTCGCATCCCGTCGTGGTGAACCTGAATGACGTGGTCGGCGAGATCGAGCGACTGTTGCGCCGGACGATCGGAGAGGACATAGAGTTCAGCACCGATCTGCGGCCGGATCTCGAATTCGTCACCATCGACCCCAGCCGCCTGGAACAGATCATCATGAACCTGGTGGTCAACGCGCGCGCCGCGATGCCGGAGGGAGGACATCTCGTCATCCGGACGGCAAGCTCGAATGACGTGCCCGCCACCGCCATCGGCAACCAGCCACCATCGAGGCGCTACGTGTGTCTCACCGTCGCCGACACCGGCTGCGGAATGGACGAGGAGGTCCAGCAGCGGGCGTTCGAACCGTTCTTCACCACCAGGAGCACCGGTCAGGGCAGCGGCCTCGGCCTGGCGACGGTCTACGGCGCCGTCCAGGAGGCGTACGGCGCGATCACGGTCGACTCCGCACCGGGTGCGGGAACGCGCATCACCGTCTACCTGCCGGCCGCCGACCCGCCGGCACCCACGACCGCACCGGACGGGCCAGCCGGCGAAGCACGCGCAGGCCGAGGCGAACAAATCCTCGTGGTCGAGGACGACGACGACATCCGGACCATCACCCGACGGGTGCTGACCCGCGGCGGATACGAGGTGTCCGACGCTGCCACCCGAGAAGAAGCGCTAGGGCTCGTCCACGACCACACACTGTCGTTCGACCTCCTCCTGTCGGACGTCATCATGCCCGGAATGCCCGTCCTCGACTTCATCCGGACGGTGCTCGCCGTCCGTCCCTCGATCCACATCGTCTTCATGTCCGGCTACACCGCCGACGGCGACCGCGAGCTTCCCGAGGGAGTGCCGATCATCGACAAGCCGTTCAGCGCCGACACGCTCCTGCGGCAGATCCAGACGACGCTGAACAGCGCGTCGGACCGGCGGTAGTCTGGATGTCGCGATCCAGGGTTTCGGCCCGATCCCGCACGAAGTTCCGATCGGAGCGGAGAGCCTCATCGCGGATCGCCGCCCATACCTCTGCACCGGACCCGCGATCGCCTTCGACGGCCTCCCGCGCGATGACGCAGGCCGTTGTGCCCGGCCTCATCGAGCGGCCGCCAGGTGATCGGCAGCCGCGGCTCGGCGCACCCGCCGGCCAGCACCAACACGACGACCAGCGGTAACAGGCCAGCCTCAACGGCGTCGCGGGGCACCCAGTTCGCGCTGCTGTTCCTGCCCGGGACGTACGCCCCGTGCCCGGCCTGCCACGGCGCGCGGTACAACGCGGAGACGCTGGAGGTGACCTACCGCGGCAAGAACATCGCGGACGTGCTGGCGATGTCCGTCGACGACGCCGCCAAGTTCCTCGCCCACCTGCCGGCCGCCTCCCGGAGCCTCGAGACGCTCCGGGAGGTGGGGCTGGGCTACCTGCGGCTGGGCCAGCCGGCGACCGAGCTCAGCGGTGGCGAGGCCCAACGCATCAAACTTGCCACCGAGTTGCAGCGGGCCCGCCGCGGCCACGCGCTCTACCTGCTCGACGAGCCGACCGCGGGACTCCACCCCGCGGACATCTCGCTGCTGCTGCGGCAACTACACCGACTCGTCGACGCCGGCAACACCGTCGTTCTGGTCGAGCACGACCTGGAAACGATCGCCGGCGCCGACTGGGTCATCGACCTCGGCCCGGGCGGTGGGGACGCGGGCGGCCAGGTCGTCGCGACCGGCCCTCCCGCCACGATCGCCGAGGCCCGGAACAGCGCGACCGGGCGCCATCTGGCGCGCCGCCTCGAACGCTCCTGAGCGGGTGGCCTCCCCGGCCGTCAGCTTCCTGCCGTGCTCGATCTCCTCGATGATCCGTGGGCGCAGCTCGGCGGCGCTGATGATCGCGTCCACCACGCTCGATGAGGCCGGGAAGCAGAAACCTCATGTACGTAAAGAGGTGCCGCGCGAGGAGAGATCGCTGGGCCGGGCTATGAAACACGCCCTAGCTGCGGTTTATCGTCCATTGCGGATTCCGGCATGGAGATGGATCACCGAAGTAGGCAGAATCGCGGCCATGAGTGATCAAACCGCGACGATCCGGGACTACGACGTCTTCACCCCCGAGGTGCAGGCGGATCCGAACGCCTTCCTGCACCGGGTGCGCGCGGAGAGTCCGCTCGCTCGGCTCCCGCAGTTCGACGGATACCTGCTCACCCGCCACGCGGACATCGTCGCCGCGCTGCGGGACAAGCGGATGGACACCGCCAACATGACGCAGAGCCTGCTCCGCCTGACGCCGGCCGAACAGGAGGAGTTGGCCCCGGTCCGGCGGTCCATCGAGATGTGGATGGGACACACCGACCCGGTCGAGCACGTCCGCTTCCAGCAACTGCTCAAGCGCTACTTCACCCCGGCCATGGTGGACCGGCTGCGGCCACGGGTGCGGGCGATCACCAACGAGTTGCTCGACGCGGTCGCCGGCAAGGGCGGGATGGACGTCGTACGCGACCTCGCGTACCCGCTGCCGGCGAACGTGATCGCCGAGATGCTCGGCATGCCGACCAGCGACCGCGAGCGGTTGCAGCTCTGGTCCCGTGACATCCTGGCGGTCTTCGGCAACGGAGACGTGCCGGGCCTGCGCCAGGCCCAGCGCAGCATGCTCGAGATGCACGACTACCTGCGCGTGATCGCCGCCGAGCGCCGCATCGAACCGCGCGACGACGTGCTGAGCATGTTCGTCGCCGCCGAGGCGGAGGGGCAGATCACCGAGGACGAGGCGGTGGCCAATTGCGTGCTGCTGCTCTTCGCCGGCCACGAGACCACCGCCAACCTGATCGCCAACGGCCTGGTGCTGCTCTTCGACAACCCCGGCCAGCTCGCGCTGCTCAAGGAGAACCCGGACCTGACGCCGCTCGCGGTCGAGGAGATGCTGCGCCTGGACGGCCCGGCGAGCGTGATCGGCCGGGCCGTCACCGAGCCGATCGAGCTGCACGGTCATCCGATCCCGCCCGGCAAGCGCGTCTACCTGGCGCTGATGGCCGGCAACCGGGACCCGGAGCACTTCACCGACCCGGACACCTTCGACCTGCACCGCAAGCGTGGCCGGAACCTCGCCTTCGGCATGGGCACCTATTACTGCCTGGGCGCGGCGCTCGCGCGGATGGAGACCGACGAGTGCTTCCGGATCCTGCTGGACCGCTGCCCGGACATCGCGCCGGCGTACCGGTCTCCGGCCTGGCAGCCGACCCCGCCGCTCGGCCACCGTCTCTCCTCTCTGGACGTCACCTTCTGAGCGACGTGCGGAGGGTGCTGAGGCCGGCTGCCGGGAAGCGGGCTCGTCCTCGGTGATGGAGAGGACCGGGCCCGCTCGGCCAGGTTCTGTTTCACATTCGCTTCCGGGGCGCCGGCCCCGGTGGCGAATGTGGAAGCGGGCCTAGCGGTAGTTTGCGGCAGCATCCGCGTTACCGATGCTGCGGGATATCTCATCCCTCCGGCCTACAAACCCCATTGATCAATGTCACTAGTACAGAAGCTCATCTCGACTTCATCCGCGACCAGGGGGACGGCGGCTCAACACCTGGCCGGTCTACGAGACCAGGGGGTGGGCCGGTTCGCCGAGACGATGGGGCGGCACCGGCTGGCCGAACAGATAACCCTGCCCCAGCGGGCATCCCATCGAAGCCATCGCGTGCGCCCGCGGCGCCGTCTCGATCCCTTCGGCGACCACGGTCAGCCCCAGCGACTCGCAGATCGCCAGCACCGACCGGCACAGCGCCTCGGAGCGTTCCGGTGACACCTCGACGTCGGTCAGGGTCGCGTCCAGCTTGACGATGTCCACCGGCAGCGAATGCAGCTGGGCCAGCGCGTTGTAGCCGCTGCCGAAGTCGTCCAGGGCCAGCCGCACCCCGGCGGCCCGCAGCCGGGTCGCCACCTCGATGGCCCGCGGCAGGTCGGGGATCCGCCGGGTCTCGGTGATCTCGACGACGATCCGGGACGGCCGCACGGCGTGCCGGTCGAGGGCCGCCAGCACCGCGGAATCGAGGCCCTGCTGGCAGAACCGGGCCGCCGACACGTTGACGTGCACGTCGATCGGCCGGCCGTAGATGTTGGCCAGCACGGCGGCGTCGGCGCAGGCCCGGTCCAGCACGAAGTCGTCGATCGCGCCGACCAGGCCGGTGCGTTCGGCCACGGTCACGAAGACGTCCGGGTCGACGAACCCGGCGACCGGGTCGTTCCAGCGGGCCAGGGCTTCGACGGCCACCGTGACGCCGTCGGTGAAGCGGACGATCGGCTGGTAGTAGACCTCGAAACCGGCCGCCGACGGGTCGCCGGCCAGCGCCTGGGCGAGCTGGTGCGGCAGGTCGGCGTGCGGGCCGCCGTCGGCGCCACCGGAGTAGCGCGCCATCGTTCCCTTGCCGCGGCGCTTCCCGGCGTACATCGCGGCATCTGCTCTTCGCAGTAACGTGTCGGCGGTCAGGTCGCGGTCGTGGGGCTCGGGCAGCACCAGGCCGATGCTCGCGCCGACCCCGATGGTGTGGCCGTCGATCGGGAACGGCTCGCGCAGCACGGCCAGCATCCGGTTGCCGATCAGCTCGGCGTCGGCCGCGCGATGGTCGAGCAGCACCGCGAACTCGTCCCCGCCGAGCCGGGCCACCAGGTCGCCGGAGGGCACCACGCCGAGCAGCCGCTCGCCGATGGCGCGGAGCAGACGGTCGCCCATGGCGTGCCCGAAGCTGTCGTTGATCAGCTTGAAGTCGTCCAGGTCGGCGAAGAGCAGCGCCAGCGGGCCGCCGTGGGCGCTGCGGGCGGCGAGCGCGGCGTCCAGCCGTTCCCGGAACAGCGCCCGGTTGGCCAGCCCGGTCAGCGGGTCGTGATACGCCTGGTGGCGCATCCGCCGCTGCCCCTCGGTGACCCGGGAGAGCAGCACCAGGTTGTCGACGATCGTGAACATCTGCCGGGCCACCACCAGACCGAGACCCAGCCAGCCGAGGTACGCCTCGAACGACGTCAGTTGCCCGCCGGTGCCGGTGCGGACCGCGATCACCACCCCGGTCGCCACCACCGGGACGTACGGCAGCAGCAGGTGCAGCCAGTCCCGCTCGCGCCGGGCCAAATTCAGGTCGCCCGCGGCGGCCCCGGGCGCCAGCGCGGCCAGGGCGAGCAGGGCCGGCCCGAGCAGCGCCCCGGCCGCCGCGGCGGGGTTGAGCCCGTCCGCGCCGAGGTCGAACAGCCGCAACGTGTCGGCGACGCCGAACGCGGCCAGCGCCGCGGCGATCAGCCGGAGCTGGCGCCGGACCGCGCCGCCGCCCTGCCGCATCATCAGCATCAGCACGGCCATCGCGATCAGGATCAGATCGGCGACCGGGTACGCCACGGCCAGCGCGAGCACCGTCGGGGTCCGCCCGCCCTGCTCGAACACCCGCTCCGGCACCAGCGACCAGACCAGCGCGATCAGCGACCCGGCCAGCAGCACGCTGTCGATGACCAGGATGACCAGGTCGCGGCGTCCGGGCAGCGGCACCGGCCGGGGCAACGCGGCCGCGCCGATCAGGAGCCCGGCGAACATCAGCGCGGGCAGCACCAGGAACCCGACGTCGCCGGGCCGCAGCCGGGCCAGGCCGTCCGGGTCGGCGAACGCGCGGATCAGCCACCACAGCCGCATCGCGGCCCAGCCGGCCAGCCCGATGCCGACGAGTTGCCGCCAGCGCCGCCCGGCGTCCTCGCGGCGGGTGGCCATGGTCAGGCAGACGACCGCGGCCGCGACGCCGACGATCAGCTGCATGAGGACGTGGTAGACACGGCGGCCGTCACCGGCGGGTACGACGAACTCACCGGCCGCGACAATGAGCGCGATCAGCGCCACCGCCACGGGCAGCATCCGCGTGGTGCTCAGCCGCGCCGTCGTCATCACCACCAACCGGACCCCGGTCATCGCCACTACGACCGGTGTAACCTACCCCAGGTCGGCCTGGTTCTCGCTGGTCAGATCGGCGACGATGACGGTGATGTTGTCCGGCCCGCCGCCCTCCAGCGCCAGCGCCAGCAACCGCTTGCAGCAGTCCTGGGCGTCGGCCACCTCGAGCAGCACGGCCTCGATCGCCTCCGGCGAGACCACGGTGGTGAGCCCGTCGCTGCAGAGCAGCCAGCGGTCGCCGGGCTGCGGTTCCACGATCACGTACGACGGGCTGACCGGTTCGCCCTGTAACGCCTGGGTGACCACTGCCCGCCGCGGGTGCCCGGCCGCCTCCTCGGGCCGGATCAGGCCCTGGTCGACGAGCATCTGGACGTACGTGTCGTCCTTGGTGAGCTGGTTGAGCCGTCCGTCGCGCAGCAGGTAGGCCCGCGAGTCGCCGACGTGGGCGAGCGCCGCCCGGTCGCCGGAGAAGATGACCGCGGTGAGCGTGGTGCCCATGCCCTGCAGGGCGGTGTCCTCGGCGACCGTCTCGGCGATCCGGCCGTTGGCCGCCTCGAGCGCCTTGTGCAGAGCATCCATCTGTTGCTCGTTGTCGATCGCCACGTCGAGCGAGGCCATCGCGTCGACGGCGAGGCGGCTGGCCACGTCGCCGGCGGCCATCCCTCCCATGCCGTCGGCGACGACGAGGAGGCGGTCACCGGCGTAGAAAGCGTCCTGGTTGTTGCTGCGGACGCGTCCTTGGTCGGTGACGGCCGCCCACCGGAGGTGCAAGGTCATGGCGGAAGCTTGCCAGGTCATGTCCACCGTGTCTCTAGCCGGTCGGCGGCGTGGCGCGGATGCCGCCGAGGAAATCGTTGTCAGCCGGGCGCGAGCGGGCGGCCCAGGCAGCGTGGATCGATGTCGGTGGCGGGCACCACGGGCGCCAGCCAGGTGAGCGCGGAGGCCTCGGCGGCCCAGCCGCGTACCACCACGACGCTGTCCGGGCCGTGCACCGGTTCGGGGCACAGCGTCTTGGACCGGACCTGATCGTTGGACAGGAAGGTGACCTGGCCGCCGCGGCCCAGCACGGTGGTCGAGGTGTCGTCGACGGCGATCAGCTGGCCGCGTACGACATCGGTGACCTTGCCGCCCTCGGGCCCGATCTCCACGGCGCTGTTCGGCAGCACCGGCGCGCGGAGGAAGAGCAGCCCGACCACCAGCGGCGCGATCAGGGTGGCGCCGACCGCGGGCCAGTGGGTGGCGAAGCGGGCGGCCCGCGACGGCACCGGCCCGGTGAGGAAAGGACCAAGCAAGGGGGGTACGCCGAGGAGCAGCGCGGTGTCGTACTCGCCCACCGCGAGCGCCTCCCGGATGCCCGGCGCCACGAACACCAGCACCAGGAACCCGGCCGCGATCGGCACCCCCACGGTGACCCAGGGGATCAGCCACCGGTCGGCCTGGAAGCGTTGCAACGCGGTCAGACCCATGATCGCGACGACCAGCATGAGCAGCACCGGCAGCAGCCGCAACTGCCAGGTGAGCCCGGCCAGCCCGGCGGCCAGCAGCACCACCCAGTCGGGCATCCGCAGCGCGGTCACCGCGAGCAGCGACCGGCCGGCCTCGGCGGGCGCGCTGACCAGCAGCATCCCGCCGAGCACCCGGAGCACCAGGATGACCGCGGGCACCGCCCAGATCAGCGTGATGCCGAGCGCGCTGATCATGCCGAGCGGGCTGATGTACTGCACCAGCAGCAGCATGGTCGGCAGGTCCTGCCGGCTCAGATACCAGACCCGCAGGACCAGCAGCACCAGCGGGAACGCGGGCAGCGCGGTGAGCAGCCAGTTGAGCTGGGCCCGCCGGCGCCGGGGCGCGACCCCGCCGTCCTTGACGTAGATGTCGGTCATGGGACGACCCGTTCCCACGGCTGCTCACGCACCCGCGGCTTGGTCACGTCGGGCTGCTGCGCCTGCGCGATCGGGGTGCCCTTGTTCAGCGGGACCTCGGCCTGGAAGTTCCGATCGAAGGCGAGTTCCCACCGGTTGTCCTGCGGGTCCTTCAGCGAGCGGTAGAGGGTGAGATCGACCAGCGTCTTCAGGGCCTGGTTCTGGCCCACGTTGACGCCCCACCGCTCGGTCGAGTCGAGACCGAGGTCCCAGTGGTCGAACTCGGTCGGGAACCTCGCCTTGTACCCGGCCAGGATCGCCGCGTCGGTGGTGACCGCGTCCACGTCGCCGGCGCGCAGGTCGGCGACGCACTCCCTGATCCGGTTGCGCTGGTGCACGACCGCCTTCGCCTTTTCGGGCGCGGAGGCACTGGTCGCAGTGGACAGTGTGCAGACGTCCTTGCCCTTGAAGTCCTCCAGCGCCGACACCTTCTTGTGGCCGTGCAGGGTGAGCACGGACTGCTCGGTGTAGAGGTACGACTGGGAGAACGTCACCTCGTCACGGGCCTCCCGCTCCGGCGTGATGCTGTAGCTGGCCACCACCATCTGGACCGGCACCCGCTTGCCGTCCGGGTCGTTGGCCTGCATCCGGGCCCGATCCTCGCTCTCCATCCCGTAGAAGCGCACCTCGCTCCGGCGGAAACCCAGATCCTCGGCGATCATGTACGCGATCTCGATGTCGAACCCCGCCCAGGTGCCGTCCTCGCGACGCTCGGCCGTGCCGGGTTGATCGTCCTTCACGCCGATGGCGATCGTGGACCAATTGTCCACCCCGGCCCGCGCCCGCAACTCCTCGACCGACGGCGGCCCGCCGACGAACAGCCGGGCCATGGTGATCCCGATCGTCAGCACCAGGGCCAGGCCGAGCGCGGCGAGGCGCACCGCGGCCAGCGTGACCCGCGGCGGCGCCTCCATCGGCACCGACTCGGGCTCGGGCGGCGGCGGCTCGGGCGGGAACGGGTCGGCGGGCAGGTCTTCGGGGTTCGCCTCGTCGCCGCGACGACGCGGCAGCCAGGTCCGGCGGCTCACTTCACCCAAAACACGGCCTCCTCAACGGTCGTGCGGGACAGGATCGTGCGTTCCGTACGGCACACCCGGGCGGCAACGGCGCAGCCGGGCGGCGGCGAGGCGCAACCCGGCGCGCGTGCCGTGCCGGGTCACCGCCTCGAGCGCGTAGGCGGAACAGGACGGCTCGAACCGGCACTTCACCGGCACCCGGGGCGAGAAGAAGCGCCGGTAGCCGCGGATGGCCGTGGTGGCGGCGCGCTCGGACAGCGGCGTCCGCGCGGCCAGCAGGAGCGAGGTCGACAGCAGGCCGAAGTCGCAGCAGGGCAGATCGCAGTCGCAGAAGTCGCAGCCGTCGAGCCAGCTGCCCTTCTTCCGCTTCCGCTTGTGCCCATGGCCGTGCCGGTGGCCCCCGAGCCACGACGGCAAGTGCCTGCGTGATGACGACATGGAGCCATCGTGGCGCATGGGTGCGACGGTCGGGATCCCACCCCCGGCCAGGGGTGGTGCCTATAGGTGCGCACCGCTGCCCGGCGGCCTCGATCCGATCCTCGGCATCTACGTCGCGCACATGGGCC